>JAICEP010000227.1 GCA_025924095.1 Sorangium sp. | reverse complement strand
TGTTCGCGATGACCAGCGGAGGTATCGCTGAGCTCGCGCAACGACCGGAGACGATCGACGGCATGAAGCATCTCGGTTATCCTGTGTATTTCGTGATGTTCATCGGCGTGTGGAAGCTGCTCGGCTCGCTGGCGCTCCTGGCCCCAGGATTCCCGAGGGTCAAGGAGTGGGCCTATGCCGGCATCTTCTTCAACATGACGGGCGCAGCGGTGTCCCACCTGGTTTGCCGCAGTCCCGCGTGGCACGTCCCCGTGACGCTGGGCTTCGCCGCTCTCGCCGTCGCTTCGTGGGCGCTTCGGCCGGCAAGCCGGACCCTCGGCCGCCAGTCGATCGTGGCCCCCAGGTAGACCGGAAGGAGTGATGTGATGGACGAGGCCGGTCGTGCTGCCGAGCGCGTGGCGCGCGAAAGCTACGGCCGCCTCGTCGCCTTCCTGAGCGCGCGCACCCGCGACGTGGCGGGCGCCGAGGACGCGCTCGGCGAAGCCTTCACGTCAGCCCTGCGCGTGTGGCCGGTGGACGGCGTACCGGACAATCCGGACGCCTGGCTACTGACCGCGGCGCGCCGACGGCAGACCGACACGGTTCGCCGAACGCAGACCCGCAAGGCCGGGGAGGAGCACCTGCAGCTGATCGGCGACGAGATCGAAGCGGTGGCAGACGAGCAGGACGTGATCCCGGACCGCCGACTCGCCCTGATGTTCGCCTGCGCCCATCCGGCGATCGAGCGCGCCGCGCGCACGCCGCTGATCCTTCAGACCCTCCTCGGCCTGAGCGCCGAGGATATCGCCGCTGTCTTCATGATTCCGCCCAAGACCATGGGGCAGCGGTTGGTCCGGGCCAAGACCCGCATTCGCAACGCAGGCATTCCCTTTCGCGTGCCCGACCCGGAAGAACTGCCCGAACGCCTCGACGCCGTTCTTGACGCGATCTATGCCGCTTACTCCAAAGGCTGGAACGAGGTGGGCGACGACGCCATCCCCGAGCTCGCCGACGAGGCGATCTGGCTTGGCCACATGGTCGTCTCCCTGCTCCCCGACGAACCCGAAGCGAAGGGCATGTTGGCGTTGATGTTCTACACCGCCGCCCGCCGCGCGGCCCGGCGCGACGCGGCCGGTGCCTATGTGCCGCTCGAACAACAGGACACGGGTCTCTGGAATAACTCACTGATCGCGCTCGCCGAAGACCTGCTACATCAGGCGAACGCTGCGGGGCCGAGCGGTCGCTACCAGATCGAGGCGGCGATTCAGTCCGCGCATGTCGCTCGCCGCCTGGCCGGCTTCTCCAGCTGGCCGGCGGTGGTTGCGCTCTACGACCATCTGCTGGCACGCACTGGCTCGCCGGTGGTCATCCTCAACCGGGCTGTCGCGCGCGCCGAGGTGGACGGTCCGCGCGCCGCACTTGCCGATCTGGCGCCGCTTGAGGCGGACAAACGCATGCTCTCCTACCAGCCCTATTGGGCCGCAAAGGGTCACCTGCTCTCCCGCGCCGGCGACACGGCCCCGGCCGTCGAGGCGCTGACCATCGCCATCGGACTCACGACCGACGAGGCCCTGAAGGCATACCTTCTGAAACGGTTGGCGTCGCTACAAGCGACCTGAGGCGGATGGCGCGCGAGATCCTGGAAAAAGCGGCGGCCTTCTTCGCGGAATTGCGTGCTCGCGGGGGCTGGTGCACCACTCGGACCGTGGTAGCCGCTACGCCAGCGACGACTACCTTCGACGAGGAAGGCGGATCGCTTAAGGACCCTTGTGTCACCTGAGGTGAGCGCAGCGATTCGCCATAGAGACCCTCGAATCGTTTTGTTTTTTGCCTCCTCCGAGCGAAAATCCCGGCGGGATTTCTGACGCGCGGAGCTAGCAGTCGAAGACCCCGGCGCCCCGCTCGATCTCGCCGAATGGATCCATGAGCGCGCGCACGAGCACGCGCGCCGGCGCGCTCTCGATGCCCCCGGCCGCGCGCCACGTCACATAGCGGAGCTCGCCGAGGAGCGCCCCGGCGAGCGGCGTGTAGACGAGATCGAGCGCCGAGGGGCGGACGCCGTTGGCCTCGTAGCCGTACTCCCAGAGGTGGGTGCCGGCGATGGCGAAGGCGACCGCGGCCGGCACGCCGAAGCGGCAGCTCCGCGCCCTGAAGTAGATCTCGCTCCCGAGCAGGCCATGACCGATCACGTTGATCGGCCACGGGTCGTGATCCCACCGGAAGGCGGGCTGAGCGGCGTCGAAGAGCGGCGGCTTCGTGAGCGCCTCGCCATAGTGGTATCCCCAGCGCTCCGGGCGAAAGTCGGCGAACGGCTCGGGCCACAGCACCGCTTCCACGCTGCGGGTCACCGTGAACACGGCCAGGGTGTGCACGATCGGCGGCACCCAGGCAGGCTCCGCGGTCCCGGCCGCGATCGCGCGAGGCCGCGCCCCGGGCGCACCGGCCCGAGACGCGCGTTCCGGAGGAGCGGCCGGTCCGGCCTGCGGAGAGGCCGAATCGACCGGCGGTGCCGTCACCGGCGGTGCCGTCACCGGCGGTGCCGTCACAGGCGATGTCGCCGCGGACCGGCCGGCGCACGCGGACGATAGGACGGCGAGGACAGCGGCGGCGTACGGGCGGATCAGGGCCATCGGAACATCTGGCGCGGCGCGCGCGCCCGGAGACGGCGGCCGGACACGAGTCTAGCGCGCCGGCGACCCCGGCGGCCCCGGCGATGCGCCGGCCTCCCCGGCGCCCGGGTTATCCTCCCGCCCCATGGCCGGGATCATGATCGTCACGGGCGGCAGCCGCGGGATCGGCGCCGCCACGGCGCTGCTCGCCGCGAGCCGAGGCTACGCGGTCGCGGTGAGCTACCTGCGCGACGCGCTCGCCGCCGCCAGGGTGGTCGACGAGATCCGCGCCCACGGCGGCGTCGCCCTCGCCATCGCGGCCGACGTGAGCGCCGAGGACGACGTCGTGCGCCTCTTCCAGACCGTCGACGACGCCCTGGGCCCCGTCACCGCGCTCGTGAACAACGCCGGCGTGCTCGATCGCCAGGCGCGCCTCGAGGACATGACCGCGGCGCGCGTGCAGCGCGTCCTTGCCACGAACGTCGTCGGCACCTTCCTGTGCGCGCGCGAGGCGGTCCGGCGCATGTCCACGCGCCGCGGCGGCGCGGGAGGCGCCATCGTGAACGTCTCGTCGAGGGCGTCGCAGCTCGGCTCCCCGGGCGAGTACATCGACTACGCCGCCTCGAAGGCCGCCGTCGACACGCTCACGATCGGCCTCGCGAAGGAGGTCGCCGCGGAGGGCATCCGGGTCAACGCCGTGCGGCCCGGGATCATCGCGACCGACATCCACGCGAGCGGCGGCGACCCGGGACGCGTCGAGCGGCTCCAGGCGAGCCTGCCGCTGGGCCGCGCCGGCAGCCCCGAGGAGGTCGCGCACGCCATCCTGTGGCTCGCCTCCAGCGAGTCCTCCTACTGCACCGGCTCCCTCCTGGACGTCGCCGGCGGCCGCTGAGCCCCGCCGGGCCGCCCTCGCGTCAGCGCCGCTCGCCCGCGCCGATCGCCTCGCTCACCACGGCCGCGAGCGTCCGCGCCGCGTCCAGGAGCGCGGGCTCCGCGTGCGCCCCGAACCCCAGGATGAGCCCGGGCGCGCGCGGCGTCCCGGAGCGCGACACCCCCGCGCGCCCCGCCGCGCTGCGCGAGAGCGGCAGCGCGTCCACGCCCCGCGCCGCCAGCGCCCGCACGACGGCGACGTCGTCCGAGCCCGCCGGCAGATCGAGCGTCAGCACCGAGCCCCCCGCGGGGGCGCGCGCCCGCACCGCGCCCGGCAGCACGAGCCCGAGCTCCGCGAGCAAGAGATCGCGGCGGCGCCGCGTCGCCTGCTTCAGCTTCCGGAGGTGGCGCGCGAAGTGCCCCTCGTCGATGAAATCGGCGAGCGCCGCCTGTAGCAGATAGGGCGGGGAGCGCGTCGACGCCGCGCGCACCTGGGCCACGGCGCGCACAAGCGCCGGCGGCACGATCATGAAGCCGAGGCGCAGGCCCGGGAACAGCGAGCGGCTGAAGGTCCCCACGTGGATCACGCGGTCCCTCACGCCCTCGATGTCGAGGCCGAGGAGCGAGGGCAGCGGCGAGCCGTCGAACCGCAGCTCGCCCTCGTAGTCGATCTCGACGATCACCGCCCCCGCCTTGCCGGCCCAGGACAGGAGCTCGAGGCGCCGCGGCAGCGTCAGCCGCGCCCCGGAGGGGAACGCGTAGGCCGGCGACACGAACGCGACCCGCGCGCGCGGCGCCCGGCGCGCGCCGACGTGCACGCGCAGCCCGTCCTCGTCGACCGGGACCGCGACCAGCCGGGCGCCCGCCATGCGCATCGCCGCGCGGAGGGCGAGCGGCCCCGGGTCCTCCACCCACGCGGCGTCGCCCGGGTCGAGCAGCGAGCGGCAGCAGAGGTCCAGCGCGCCCTGGGAGCCCTCCGTGATGAAGACCTGGTCGACCGTCGCGCGCACCCCGCGGGCCACCGCGACGTGGTGGAGCACCGCGCGCCGGAGCAGCGGCGCGCCCCGCGGATCGTGGTGGAGCGCGCCTTCGGCCGACATCGAGCGGAAGCGGCGCGCGAGGCACCGCTCGAGGATGCGCCACGGGAGGAGCTCGAGGTCCGGCAGGCCGACGCCGAACGGGCGCGAGCGCGCGCGGCTGTCGAGGAGCGCGTCGAGCCGGTCGGGGGGCACCACCGCTGCGAGCCGCCGCGCGCTCCTGGACAGGCGCGGCGGGGCCGCCGCGGGCTGGGCGCGGCCGGCGCCCTGCCCCCCCGCGCGCGCCGGCACGTGGGCGACGACAGGCGCCCGGCGAGGGCGGACCACGATCGTGCCGTCCGCGGCCAGCGCCTCGTACGCGGCCACGGCGGTGTTGCGCGACACGCCGAGCTCCCGCGCGAGCTCGCGCGACGACGGGAGCAGGTGATCGGGCTGGAGGACGCCCTCGAGCACGGCGCGGCGCAGCTGCTCGACAAGCTGGGCCGCCAGCGTCGCCGGCGCGCCGCGCTGCAGGCGGAGGAAGGCGTGGTCGGCGTGAGGGGCGGAGGACGCTGGCACCATCGAAACCGGCTACCGTGGCACTTTCCAGGGTGCCAGTTCCGCGGCACGGTGTCGACGAGGAGCCCGCCATGCCCACCGCCGACGACCTCACGACACGGGCCACCGCTCGCCCGGCGCAGGCCACCGCCGGCCCGCCGCGGGCGCTCGCCGACGGCAGGACGGGCGAGCTGTCGTCGCGCATCGCGCGCCGCGCGGCCGAGACGCACGCCGGCGAGCCGATCGATCGGCTCCTCGCGGAGGGCCTCCCGGGCAACGAGCTGACCACGCTCCTGCTCCACTGCCTGCGCCAGCGCGCGCTCCGGCGGAGCTTCGCCGAGGTCCTCGATCACGCCGAGCGGGCGCCCATGACCCACGCCTCGGCCGCGGACGCCCGGCGGATCCACGCCTTCGACGCGGCGGCGTACGCGGCGGCGGCGGGGTTCGAGGCGGTGGATCTCGCGCCGGTCGGGCCGCTCGGCGCCACGGCGTGCGCGGGCGTCGAGCCGAACAACGTGCTCGCGACGGTGCGCTTCGCCGAGGTCGCCGCGGACCCGACCACGGGGCTCGCGCTGCACGCGGCGCGGCGCCGGCGCGAGACCCGGCGCGGCGAGCCGCTGCGCTTCTGCGCGAGCCAGCGCGTGCTGCGCATGCAGCCCACGAAGCACCCGGGCTTCACGCCCCACTTCCGCCTGTTCGCCCTCGTGACCGCGGCCCGCTCGCCGGGCCGGGGTGAGGACGACGCGTGCGAGCGGCGCGCCCTGCTCGAGCACCTCCTCGTCTGGGCCGACCTGGTCCGCGCGCTGCCGTCCGCCGGCTTCCGCGCGGCGGGCCTGCGCGTGGTCCTCTCCGACACGGCCGTGGTCCGGGCGTGCCTCGGCGCGCGCGGCCTCGACGCGGACGCGCTGGCGCAGCGGGCGAAGGCGCACGAGCCCGGGTCGTCGGAGGCGGCCCTGCGCGAGGCCTCCGTCGACCTGCCGCGCGCCGCGGCGGACTACGCGGGCGCCGTGCGCTCGCTCGGCCTCGGCCCGGAGCTCGTCGCGCGCGCCGAGCGCTGGGTCGCCGAGGTGGGCGAGCCGCTCTCGCGCGCGCGGCCGGAGGTCGAGATCGTTCCCGCTCTCGCGCGGCTGCAGGGGCTTGGTTACTACGCCGGGCCGTTCGTCCAGCTCGTCGTCCGGCGGGACGACGGCCTCGAGCTCCCGCTCGGGGACGGGGGCGCGGTGCCGTGGCTCGGCGCGCTGCTCTCGAACCGCCGCGAACGCATGGTCGCGACCGGCCTCGGGACCGAGATGCTCGTGAAGCTCTTCGATCGATCGGACGCTCGGGCCGGCGAGGCTCGACCGGAGGAAGCGACCCCATGATCCTCGAGACGCCCTCGTTCACGCTCCGCCCCTGGACCCCGGCCGACGTCGACGCCCTCGTGAAGAACGCGAACGACCGCCGCATCTGGGCGAACGTCCGGGATCGCTTCCCGCACCCGTACACGCGCGCCGACGCCGAGGGCTGGGTCGCGCTGTGCGCCTCGCGCGCGCAGCCCGCCGAGGCCCTGGCGATCGTGGTCGACGGGGAGGCGGCCGGCGCGATCGGGCTCGAGCGCCTCGACGACGTGCACCGCCGCACCGCCGAGCTCGGCTACTGGCTCGGCGCGGCCCACTGGGGCCGCGGGCTGGCCACCGAGGCGGTGATCGCGCTGACGCGGGTCGGGCTCGATCAGCTCGGCCTCGAGCGCATCCAGGCGGGGGTCTTCGACTGGAACCGCGCGTCGGCCCGCGTGCTCGAGAAGGCGGGTTACACGTTCGAGGCGCGGATGCGCCGCCACGTGGTGAAGGACGGGCGGGTGGGCGACGTCCTGCTCTACGCGCGGATCCGTGAGGACGCGCCGGCCGGCGAGCGGCCATGAAGCGCCGGGCCCCCGGGAGAAGACGGCTGTCGCGACGGGCGCCTCATCCGCCTCGATGCGGGTCGATTCCTGCCGAGAGCACGGGAACCTCCTCCGCGGCGGGGGCCTGGTGCGCGGCTGGCTCGGCGACCGGGAGCGTGAAGTAGAACCGGGCGCCGCGCCCGACCTCGCTCTCCGCCCAGATGCGGCCTCCGTGCGCATCGACGATCCCCTTGGCGATGTAGAGCCCCAGCCCGGTGCCCCTCTCCCCCGACGCCTCCACCTTCCAGAACCGCTCGAAGATGCTCGAGAGGTTCTCGCGGGGGATCCCCGGCCCCGTATCGACGACGGCGAAGCGGACCGTCGTCCCCTCCCGGTCGACCGAGAGGGTCACGCGACCGCCCGGGGGCGTGAACTTCAGCGCGTTCCCGAGCAGGTTCGACAGCACCTGGAGCACGCGCTCCCGCTCCGCGCAGATCACGAGATCGGGCTCGTTCACGCTCTGCTCGAACCGGACCTGCCTGGATTCGGCCAGGGGCCCGAACATCTCCAGCGTCTCGCGCAGGAGATCGTCCACCGCGCACGGCGCCGGCGTCACGGAGAACTTGTAGGCTTCCATCGTCGCCGCGTCGAGCATGGTCCTGATGAGGTGCTCCATCCGCTTGGCGACGTGCTCGATCGACGCCGCTTGCTGCCGCACGCTCTCGGAGTCCGCTGTCCTCCGCAGCCGCGCGGCCTTCAGCGTGATGGCGCTGAGCGGGTTGCGCAGGTCATGGGCCACGATGCCCATGAGATCGTCGCGGGCCGTCACCGCCTTGCGCGCGGCCTCGCGCGCCTCCCGCGCCTGGTGGTACGAGCCGCCGAGGCGCCTCGTGAAGTACCACGCGATCCCGAGGCTGGCCGACACCAGCAAGCCCAGCAGGCTGTACAGCCGCAGCGTGAGCTCGGCTCGCTCCGCCCTCGCGTCGACATAGATGTTCTCGACGACCCTCTCCTTGTAGTCGGTGAGACGCACGAGGGAGAGCTCGACATCCTCGCGAAGCGGCCGCAGCTCGTCCTCGAATCGACGCGCTATCAGCGTCGTGTCCTCGGGCCGTTGCCGGGCGGCGAACAGCTCTTCCTGGAGCCGTATGAAGCTCCCGGCCGCCCGCTCGACGTCCGTGAGCAGCTGGAGCGCCGGCGGGCTGAGCGGCCGGCTGCGAAGCGCGCGGACGTTCTCACGGAAGAGCGCCTTGGCGTCCTCGGCCTCGGTGAGGCGATCGTGACTTCCGGAAATGAGGTAGCCCCTGCCGTGAGACACGATGAGCTCGCAGCTCCACCGGAGCCGCTCCACGAGCGTGATCTCGCGCTCTTTGGCGCTCAGACGCTCGCTCTGAGCGTCTGCCACGGACGAGAACCGTCGAATCGAGAACGCCATCCCGACCGCCAGGAGCAGGGTCAAGATGGCGTAGCCCGCCCTCGCCGTGGCCTCGAAGCGCGTCCGCGTCGGCATGACCGAGGTTCCTTCCTGCTCTCGACGGGGCCAGCGGATCGGGGGGGCCTCGCTCCTTCATGGAGGGTCCTTCTCCTCCTCAACTCCCTCAACTCCTCCTCAAAAACTAGGCCCGGCGGCGCGGAGAGCAAGCCGTGCCGGAACGACGTCGAGCGCGCTGGCGGCGAACGGGAGCATGGCAGGGCGCCGGGAGCATCGTGAGCACCCTGGAAACATGGCGGCTCATTCGCTGCTTCCTCTGTGCTGGTTCGACACAGCGGGAGCGGCCTCGGCGCGCGCGGGAGCTCGCCGGGGCGCACGCGGGTCGGCGGGTCGCCCCGGCTCGCAAAGCGGGGCGAGCGCGCCGGCCTCGACCGGAGCCGGGAGCGGGACGGCTGGGCCGCAGTGAAGCGGTGTCCCGGCGCGCGGCCGCAGCCAGCAGGGTGGCTCGGCCGGCAGGCCGAGGGAGCGCGCGCCGACGGTGACAAGCAAGCGTTCCTCGATGTAAAGAACACGCGTCGTGGCCGACCGAGGAGCAAACCGGGTCCGCGGGCGGCGCGAGGCGCGCGCGGAGCCGCGGAGCCGAGGCGCCATGCAGAGGCAGCGCGCCCGAAGACGGTGGCTCCGGGTCCTCCCGCTCCTGGTGCTCGCGGCGTGCCTCGCCGCCCTCGGTGGCTGCAAGCGCTCGGAGCCGGCGCCTCCGGGGCGCGAGGACAGGCTCGTCGTCTTCGCCGCCGCCTCCCTCCGCGAGGTGTTCACCGCGATGGGCGAGGACTTCGAGCGCGCGCGCCCGGGTGTCGAGATCACGTTCAACTTCGCCGGCACGCAGGAGCTCCGCACGCAGCTGGAGCACGGCGCCGCGGTCGACGTGTTCGCCTCGGCCGATCAGCGCCACATGGACGAGCTCGTGAGGTCCGGGCGCGCGGTGGGCCCCGTCGTCTTTGCGCGCAACGAGCCCGTCCTCGTCGTCGCGCGCGAGAGTGCCGGGACGATCCGGGGGCTCGCCGATCTCCCCGCGGCGACCCGCATCGTCATCGGCGCCCCGGAGGTCCCGATCGGCCGCTACACGCTGCAGCTCCTCGATCGCGCGTCCGCGACCCTGGGCGCGGACTTCCGCGCGCGCGTGGAGGCCAGGGTCGTCTCGCGCGAGCTCAACGTGCGCCAGGTGCTCACCAAGGTGCGCCTCGGAGAAGCGCAGGCCGGCGTTGTCTACCGGACCGACGCGCACGCGGCGCAGGACGGCGTGACCCTCGTGGCGATCCCGCCCGAGGTCAACGTCCTCGCCGAGTACCCGATCGCGGTCGTGGCCGGCGCCGCGCACCCCGGGCTCGCGCGCGCCTGGGTCGACCTCGTGCGCTCGGAGGCCGGGCAGAGCGCGCTCGGGCGCGCCGGGTTCCTGGCGCCTTCCGGGGACGGATCGGGCCCGTGAGCGTGCGCCTCGGCGCGGAGCGGGGCGTCCTGGCCGCGGTCGGCGGCGTCCTCGTGGCGTTCCTGGCCGTCCCGATCCTGGCGCTGTTCGTGACGGCCACGGCGGCGGACGTCGAGCAGGGGCTCCGTCACCCCCTCGTGTGGCCCGCGCTGCGCCTGAGCCTCGTCACCACCTCGGCCAGCCTCGCCCTCGTGGTGCTCCTGGGAACGCCGCTCGCCTGGACGCTCGCGCGCGCGGGCGGGCGCCTCGCGCGCGCGGTGGAGACGGCGGTGCAGCTGCCCATCGTGATCCCGCCCGCGGTCGCGGGGGTCGCGATGCTGCTCGCCTTCGGGCGGCGCGGGCTCCTCGCCGGCTGGCTCTACCCCGAGGGGTGGTCCGTGACGTTCACGACGGCGGCGGTCGTCATGGCCGAGGTGTTCGTCTCGGCG
>JAICEP010000226.1 GCA_025924095.1 Sorangium sp. | reverse complement strand
GCGAGCCCGAGCGCGAGCCGCTCTGCACCCCGTCGCGCGCGGCGACCGCGCCCGTGAACGCCTCGGTGAACGGCTCGACCGTCTACACCGGGCAGCCCACGGACGAGGACCTCGACGGCGACGGCATCGCCAACGGCGCGGACGACTGCCCGAGCGTCTTCAACCCGATCCGGCCGCTCGACAGCGGGGCCCAGGCCGACTTCGACGGCGACGGGGACGGCGACGCCTGCGACGCGTGCCCGCTCGACGCGGGGAGCACCCTCTGCTCGGCGCCGAACCCGAACGACGGCGACAACGACGGCGTGCTCAACGGAGCGGACAACTGCCCGAGCCTCCAGAACCCCGACCAGGCCGACATGGACCGCGACGGCAAGGGCGACCCGTGCGACCTCTGCCCGGCGGCGGCGAACCCCGGAGCGCAGGGCTGCCTCGTGTCGATCTACGACATCAAGGACGGCACCGTCGCCGAGGGCGCGACGGTGGCCCTGGAGAACGCGCTCGTGACGGGGAAGCACGCGAGCGGGTTCTTCGTGCAGGCGAAGCCCGGGGACGCGGGGTACGCGGGGCCGGCGTACTCCGGCGTCTACGTCTACAGCCCGGCGAACAGCGTGGTCGCGGGCGATCGCGTGCGGGTCACGAGCGCGTTGGTCACGAGCTTCTACGGGCAGCTCCAGCTCGGCTCCGCCGTCGTCGAGGTGAGCGCGTCGCTCGGCGAGGCGGCGCCGGCGCCGGAGCCCGTCGCGCCGGCCGACATCGTCACCGGCGGGCCGCGCGCCGCCGAGCTCGAGGGCGTCCTCGTCGAGGTGGAGGACGTCGAGGTGATCGGGCTCGAGACGATGTACTTCGAGTTCATCGTCACGGGCGATCTGCGCGTGGACGATCTCCTCTACCGGGCTGATCCCTTTCCGGCGGAGGGCGACGGCTTCGCGAGGATCCGCGGCATCCTCAACCACCGGAACGACAACTCGAAGGTCGAGCCGCGCGGCGCGGAGGACCTCGTGGCGGGCGCTCCGCGGCTCGCCGCGTTCGGGCCGGATGCGTCGTTCGCCTACGTGGGGCAGGTCGCCGCGCCGACCCTGCCGGCGCCGCTCGAGGTGACGCTCTCCGGGCCGGCGACGGCCGACACGTTCGTGGCCGTGACCTCGGGAGATCCGGCGACGATCGCGGTGGTGGGCGGCGGCGCGACCGTGCCCGCCGGCGCGACGAGCGCGGTCGTGCTGCTCGACGCCCTCGCCGCGGCGGAGGCGGTGGAGCTCACCGCCTCCCTCGGCGACGTGAGCCTGACCGCGACGGTGCGCGTCCTCGACCCGGTCGAGGCGCCGGCGCTGGCCGCGCTCGACCCGCCGTCGCCCACGGTGGCGCCGGGCGGCACGGTGTCGTTCACCGTGACGCTCGACATCCCGGCGCCGTCGGAGGGCGCCGTCGTGGCCCTCGCGCTCGATCCGCCGGGCGCTGGCACCCTCCCGGCGTCGGTCGCGATCCCGGGCGGGCAGCAGAGCGCCACGTTCGACTACGTGGACGGCGGCTCGGTGGCCGGCGCCACCGTGACGGCGACGCTCGGGGCGATCTCGCTCTCCGCGACCGTCGAGACGGTGACGGTGACGGGAGGGCTCGTGATCAACGAGGTGGATTACGATCAGGCGGGCGCGGATGGGGCCGAGTTCATCGAGGTCTACAACGGCACCGGCGCGCCTCTCGATCTCGCGGGTCACGCGCTCGTGCTGGTCAACGGATCCGGCGCCACACCCTCCGTCTACGGTACGCTCGATCTGAGCTCGGCCGGGACGATCGCGGCGGGCCAGTACCTCGTGGTCGGCAGCACGGCGGTGATCGGCACCGACGTGATACCGAGCATCGTGGCGGAAGGCGCGCTGAAGATCCCGTTCACGGGCGCGCAGACTGACCGGGTTCAGAACGGCGCGCCCGATGGGATTGCGCTGGTGAACTCCGCAACGGGGAGCGTGATCGACGCGCTCTCCTACGAGGGAAGCATCACCGCTGTCACGATCGGGGAGGCCAGCGTGAGCCTCGTCGAGGGCGAGCCATTGCCCGCCTCCGTGGCGGACAGCAACCTGGCCACGATGCCTGGCTCGCTCTGCCGCCTGCCGGACGGGACGGACACCAACCAGGCCGCGGCCGACTGGGCGTTCTCCGCGACGATCACGCCTGGCGCGGCGAACGTGCCGTGAGCCTCGGCCGAGGCGCGCTGCGCTCTCCTGCGCAGCGCGTCCCGGCGGCCCTCAGGGGTCCGGCTCCGCCGCGCGGCCCGCGCCGCGCGGCCTCTGCCGGTGTCCTGGTGCTGTCAGCTGGATCTGGAGGGGAGAGGCCCTGAGCTGCCGCTCACGGGAGAGGCCGTGAGCTGCCGCTCACAGGCAGCCGCAGAGCGGGTCGCCCTGCTTGCACACGCACTTGCCGCCCTTCTTCGCCGACACCCCCGCACGGGCGCCCCGCGCGGCCTTGGCCGGCGCCGCCCGGCCGCGCTGGACCGCGGCCGACTTGGGCGAGAGCTTCGACGTCTTCGACGTCTTCGCGTCGGCTTCGTCCTCGCCCTCGTCCTCTGCCGCGGCCTTCGCCTCCTCCTCGGCCTTGTAGGCGGTGAACGCCTTCTGCGCCTTCTCGGCGTCGCTCTTGGCGGTGTCGAGCGCGAGGGTCAGCTCGGAGATCTTCTTGTTGCGCTCCTCGATCTGGAGGTTGAGCTGCGCGATCCTGTCCTGCTCGACGATGCGCGCGGCCACCGCCTCGGCCTGGGCCGCCTCGGCCTCCTTCACCTTGCCGGCGAAGGTGGTGACCGTGGCCGCAGCCCCGGCCACCAAGAGCAGGCCCATCACGACCGCGAACCGACTGCGCCGCTTCTGCCGCACGCCCTGGGCGAGCGCTTCGAGCTCGCGGTCCAGGTCGTCCGTGGTCGACATGGGCGGCACGCTGGCCGCCACCGGCGCGATGCTGGGAGGCACCTGGAGCGCCGCGTGAGCGCCCGCCCTCGGCCCCTGAACGTACGTGTCGACGGGATAGGGGGGGGGCACCCCGGCCCTCTCTTGAGAGTAGTTCATCGCGCGAGACCTCCTCCTCCGTGAGCGGCTCCTCAGCAGGCAAATGTGGTGCCCGGTACGAAGACCTCGCCACGGCATCGCGCGCACCGCTCAAGAGCGCGCAGGGAAGGCAAAACGAGGGATCTCGAGGCGCTCCAGGGGCGGGTCGCGCTCGATCCGGTGGATCAGTTGTTCTGGTGCATGGAGCTCTCACCGGACCACCGCGTGTCCCCCTGGTCCGCCGGAGGTCCTGCCCAGCGCGGCGGATCTCCCGTGCTGCCGGCAGGCACAAAGATCCGCCTTTGCTCAATGCAGCACGAGCAGACCTTTCGTGAGTTTGCCGTCTGCCAGAACATGTCGATCGTCGTGCACCGGGCACCTTCGCGGGGAGCGCCGGCGTGGCGGCGGAGCGCGCCTCGACGTGGGGCGGACGTCAGGGCTGCAGCTTGGCGACGAACGCGTCGCGGCCGCCGGCGCTCGTCAGGGGGGCTCCGCCGAGATCGATGCTGCCGCTGAAATTGCCCGTCAGCGCGATGAACCCCAGCGCATCCACGTCGACGGCCGCGGCGCCCTGCGTCATTGCGTCGCCGAACGACACCGCCCAGGCCGTCGTGCCGTCCGGTTTGAGCTTCGCCAGGAAAGCATCGAAGCCGCCGCGGGACTCGAGCCGCGGGGACTTGAGATCGATGAATCTCTCGAACTCTCCGGCCACGAGGACGTTGCCTGCCGGGTCCACCGCCACCCCGAGCGCCCGCTGATTCGCCTCATCCCCGAGCTGACGGCTCCAGACATGCTTGCCCTCGGAGTCGAAGGCAGCGACCACCGCGTCGGACTCTCCGGCGTGCGGCGGGGGTGATCCGTCGAAGCTCATCTGTCCTTCGGTCATCCCCGCAACGAAGATGCTCCCCTGGGCGTCCACCGCGACCGACACGAACTCCTGGTCCATGTTGTCGCCGAAGGTCTTGGCCATGAGCGGCTCCCCGTTCTTGTCGAGCTTCCCCATGAAGGCGTCATAGCCGCGGGGGATGAGTTCCGTCTCCCCGAAGCTCATCGGGCCGACGATGCTGCCGACCAGGACCACGCTGCCATCGGGCGTGAAGGCGGCGTCCAGCGCGACCTGAGGGCTCGTGTTGCCGAAGTTCTTGCTCCAGATGTGCTCCCCCTGCGCGTCCATCTTCACGACGAAGATGTCCTCTCCGCCGAAGCTGACGAGGTTGGCCGCGCCCAGCACGTCGGCCCGGTCGGTGAAGCTGCCGGCGACCACGATGTTGTCGTCCGCATCCACCGAGAGCCCGCGGACGGTGTCGGCCCCGGGACCGCTGATGCGCTTGATCCAGTCGAGATCGCCCGCCGCGTCGAGCTTCGCCACGAACACGTCCGTGCTGCCGGCGCTGGGCAGCGACGTCCCGTCGAAATACAGGGTGTTCCCGTAGGTCCCGGCCAGGACCACGAGGTCGTCCTTGGCGTACGCCACGCGCGTGCAAACATCCGTGCCCGACCCGCCGAACGCCTTGTTCCAGATCGGGGTCCCGTCGGGGGCGAGCTTGACGACGAAGCCGTCGGTCGAGCCCTGGCTGGCGGCGAAATCCACGCTCCCGGAGAACCGCCCCGCGACAAGGATGTTCCCTGCCCTGTCGAAGGCGATGTCTTCACCGTGCTGCTCGCCGTCTCTCCCGATCTTGATGCTCCACTCGAGCGTTCCGGTGCACCTGGGCTCACCGTCGCAGCTCTCGTCGACATCATCCACCTCGTCAGCGTCCACCGTGCAGCCCTCGGCCGTGGGGATCACCTGACCGACGCACGCGCCGTCTCGCAGACAGCCGCTCTTGCACACGCCGACACCCTCGGTCATGGGGGGGCCTTGATAACAAGGCTCACACGGCTCCATGCCGGTGGAAGAGGTCGACGTCGTCCCGCCGCCGCCGCCCTCCGCGCCGGTGCCGCCGCCGGTGCCGCCGCCGCCGCCGCCCTGGCTGCCCGTCCCGCCTTGGCCGGCGCCGCCGACGTTCGCCGCGATCACGCCCTTGTCGAAGCACCCGCCCAGCGCGCCGGCCACGCCGAGCGCGCCGGAGAGGACCAAGAAGTCGCTGCGTCTCATCAAAACACCCCCGCGATCCCCGCGCCCCACGGCGATACCCACGGACGCGCCGTCGCGCCCCTGGGCCTCGACGCGGACGGCATGGTGAGGAGCAGCGCGGCGCCGCCCGCGGCGAGCGCCCCGCCCACGATGAACGCCGGCGCAGGGACGAGGCGCATGCTGTTGTACGAGCTCAGCGTGTCGCGCGTCTTCGGCGTGTCCGGGCACACGACCTTCTCGGTGCACCCGAGAGCGATCAGGTCGCTGCGCAGCGCGCTCGTGACGCCGAACGTGATGCCGCCGAGGACGAGCGCCGCCGCGCCCGTGCCCACCGCGGACCAGCCGAGCACGCGCTGCGTTGTCGGCTGCGCGGGGGCGGCCGGGGAGGGGACGAAGACGGGCCGGCGGACGTCGGGGAACGCGAGCGCGACCGCCGTCTCCTGGCGCTCCTGCAGCGTGATCTCCTGCCGGACGACACGGCCCCCCCACGCGCCCTCGACAAGGTGCTTGCCAGGATCGACAGGCCGGCTGACCCCCACGAGCGCCGGTGGCATGGGCTTGCCGTCGATGGAGATCTGCACCTCGCGCTCCGGGGCGCCGCGCACCCCGACCGCGAGCTTGGGGATCCGTGGTTTGAGATCGTTATACGCCTTCTCGGCGTCGGCGACCGCCGTCCTGAAGACGTCGCTGGCCGAGGCGTCGAGCGGCGTGCGGCTCACGTGCAGGTAGCGCTCGGAGGCCTCGATGAGGCGCCCGAGGCGCTCGAGGCACCGCGCCACGTACAGGCCGATCGTGGGCGCCTGGATCAGCTCTTCCGCGCGCCAGAGCTTCTCGAGCGCCGCCGCATACTCGCCCTTGTCGTAGAGATCGAGGCCCTCCTCCGCGAGCGCCCGGGCAGCGTTCACGGTGGCGGGGTCGACGTCGGCCGCCCGCGCGGGGGTCGCGAGCGCGAATGCGAATGCGAGCGCGACGGTGGCGGTGCCCAGGGCCCTCAATCGCGGGTGCATTCGTCTCCTCAGAAGCCGAGGCGGTCGGCCTTGGGCCGCGTGGCGCTGGAGGCCGAGGGCGCGGCCGCGGACGAGGAGGTCCTGGTCCGCTGCGCGGAGGAGGCGGCCTTGGCCGGTCGAGCGGGCGCCGCCGCGGTCCAGGAGGCGGTCGCGGCGGGCGCTCGGGTCGAGGCGGGCGCCCTGGAGGCCCGCGCCGAGCCGGCGTCGCCCGCAGGCGCCGGGGTCGCCGCGGCGGCCGCGTCCCGGGAAGGCGCGATCTCGGGCGCTCCCGTGGCCGGAGCCGTCTCCGCCGGCGGATCGTTCGCCGGAGGAGCGGCCGGCGGCGCCTCGATCGCCGCCGGCGGCGACGCCGCGCCGGACGGCGTCTCGTGCGCGATCGGGTCGCTCCCCAGCGCGCGCCAGCCCACGAAGAGCACCACGCCGACGGCCGAAGCCGCGAGGCCGAGCACGAGGGCGGCGACCGGCGCGGCGCGGCGAGGCTTCCCCTCGACCTCCGCGCCCTCGTCGACGATCGGCGGCGAGGCCGCGCCCCCGCCGGGCGAGACGGAGACCGGCGGCGCGGACGCCGGCGGGATGGAGATCGGCGCGGCGGCCGCGGGGGCAGGGGCGTGGGTGGAGCTCAGCGATGCCCTCTCGGTCTCCGGCGCCTCGCCCTCCGGCAGGAGCGCCTCGCGCAGCGCCTCGACCATCGCCGTCGCCGAGGGGAACCGCGCGTTCGGATCGCGGCTGCACGCCTGGAGGAACCAGTCGTCGAACGCCGGCGGCACGGGCACGGACGCCACCCGCGAGGGGACGGGCAGCGGCTCACTGCATATCTCGAGGATCATCGCGCCGGGCGCCTCGGCCTTGATCGCCGCCCGGCCGCACACGCACTCGAAGGCGATGACCCCGAGGGCCCACAGGTCCGACCGGTAATCGACGGTCACCCCCTGCGCCTGCTCAGGGCTCATGTACGGCAGCGTCCCGATCAGCACGCCGGCCTGCGTCCCCATGCCCTCGCTGCCGTACAGGCGCGTCTTCGCGACGCCGAAGTCGAGGACCTTGGCCACCTCGCGGTCGTCGTCGCGGGCGAGGAAGATGTTGTCGGGCTTGAGGTCGCGGTGGACGATGCCGGCGTCGTGGGCCTTGCGGACGGCGCGCGCGACGTCGGCGAAGATGCGCGCCGTCTCGGCCCGAGAGAGCGTGCGGACGCGCCCGAGCCGGTGCGCGAGATCCTCGCCCTCGAGCAGCTCCATCGCGATGAAGGGGACGTCGTTGTCGACGCCGTGATCGAGGATCTGCACGACGTTCGGGCTGCGGAGCGTCGCGGCCGCCTGCGCCTCCTGGTGGAAGCGCGCGCGGACCGTCTCGTCCTTCGCGTACAGCGGGCCGAGCATCTTGATCGCGACCGGTGAGCCCAGCGTGAGATCGGCCGCGCGCCAGACGGTGCCCATGCTGCCCGAGCTGAGCGGGCGGATCAGCCGATACCGGCCGACCAGCACCTGTCCCTCCAGCCCGAACGCGTTCGTCGTCATTGTCGCAGGACCTGTCGTGCGCGCGTGGCCTACCCTACGCTGGTAATTGTTCAGTGCTGGTCAACAAGAACAACGGATAGACTGAAAGTCTACGGGGTATGGCGCGATGCGTCAACCGGCGCACGCGCCTCGCGTTCGCAGGACGCTGCTAGAGCACCGAACAGGTTGAAACCCCTTGCAAGAGAGAGTTTGAACCACAGAGGCAGAGAGGGAACAACAACAAAAACTCTGCGCAACCGTGGCGCATTTCTCCGTCTTTCGAGCGGTCCGGTGATCTAGATGAGCACAAAGTCCTCGGCCACGGAGACCTCCTCGGCCATGATGCTCGTGGTCTCGTCGTCGCGCTGGACGGCGAGCTTGTAGAGTTGTGCCAGCACGGCCGGGTGATCCTCGCACAGCCCCATGAACTCGGTGGCCGGCAGGTACAGCGTCACGGTGGGGTGGACGGCGATCACGTCGGCGTTCGCCGCGCGGCGGAGGACCATCGCGATCTCGCCGGCGACGTCGCCCGGGCCGAGCGTCGAGAGCACGAGCGGCTCGCCGCGGGCGTCGTCCGCGCCGTCGCGCCGGACCACGGCGACCTCGCCGGAGGCGATGAGGAACAGGCCGGGGGGCCGCTCGTCCTGGACCAGCAGCCGCTCGTTCTTCTCGAACGTGCGCGTGCGGAACCGCTTCACGAGCACGGGCCTGTCGGCCTCGGGGACGACGCGGAGCACGTCGCTCATCCGGACGAGGTTCTCGACCATGCGGTCCCGGCAGTAGGCGGCCAGCTCCAGGCCCACCTCGGGCTCACGCTGCGCGATCTCGTCGATCGCGTCGCGCTTCACCTCGAGGATGATGGACGGCCGCGTGGCGACGACGCTCCCGGTGCGCGGCGCCCGCGAGAGCAGCGCCATCTCGCCGAACATGGCGCCGTTCGTGAGCCGCGCGAGGAGGGTCTCCTCGTCCCCGCGCCGGCGCCGGGCCTCGAGCTCGCCGCGCGCGACGAAGTACGCCTCGCTGCGCGCCGCGCCCTGCTCGATCACGGTCGTCCCCGCCGGGACCCAGATGGGCGTGAACGCGGCGCACAGGGCCCGGAGCGCGTCGCGCCCGATGGACGAGAAGACCGGCCGGGGCGCGATCCCGGGGTGGTCGGCCAGGGCGACCAGCCTGCGCGTCGCGTGGTGGATGATCTCGGTCGCCTTGTTGAGCAGGAGCGCGCCCTGGAGCACGGCGGCGAGCGGCTGGAACGCCTCGGCGGTCGGCAGGGGCGGCGGCGGGGGCGCGCCCTCGCCGAGCCGCGGCGAGTCCCTGCAGAACGAGTCGGCGATCAGGTCGAGCCCGGGGCCGGGATCGCCGCCGAAGCGCTCGCTCTCGCGCGCGGCCGCCACGGCGAGCGGCAGGTTCTCCAGGTCGATCGCGCGGATGACCGCGGTGGAGCACGCCTCGCGCGCGGTCTCGTGCCGGTTCAGCTCGCCGAGGAGGCGGCCGCAGAGGCAGAGCGCGGACGGCATGGTCGGGTCGTGCCGGACCAGCGCCGCAGCCCAACGGAGCGCGGCGTCGCGCTCTCCTGCGAGCGCGAGCGCGAGCGCTCGGTCGATCGGCGACTCCGCCTGGTGGGTCGAGCCCGGGAGTACCGGGGGGAGGGCCATGTGAGCGTGTATATCAGGGTTCCTTGAGCGACGGCAAAGAAGGCCGATCCGGTTGCAATGCGGCGGCCTGGCCGCCGCGGCGTCGCGCCCACGTCGAGCGCGGCGAGGGGCCCCCCGGGCGGCGGGGGGCGCGGCGCGAGCGGCGGCGCCCGGCCGGCGCTGCGCCTCGCGGGGAAGGGCCGGGGCGCTGCGCTCAGCTGCGCTCAGCCGAGGTGCTGCTTCAGGAACGCGATGCTCCGCTCCCACGCGAGCTTGGCCGCATCGGGGTTGTAGACCTCGGGGCGCGTGTCGTTCGCGAACGCGTGGTCGGCGTCGTAGATGTGGAGCTCCATCGACTGGCCGCGGGCGGCGAGCTCCTTCCGGATCGCCTCGGCGGCGGCCGGCGTCGCCCACTCATCGCGCGAGGCGAAGTGGGCAAGGATCGGCGCCTTGACGCGCGAATAGTCGGGCGCGGGGCTCGGGACGCCGTAGAAGGGCACGACGGCCGCGAGCTCCGGGACCGTCGCCGCGGCGGCGAAGCTCAGCGCGCCGCCCAGGCAGAACCCGAGGACGCCGACCTTGCCGTTCGAGCGCTCGTGCGCCGACAGGAAGCGGACGGCGCCGGCGATCTCCTCGAGGGCGCGCGGCTTGTCGAGCTCGGTCATGAGCCGGTTGGCCTCGGTCGCGTCCTTGGTGGTCTTGCCGTCGTAGAGGTCGGGGGCGAGGGCGATGAACCCGGCGGCGGCGAGCCGGTCGAGCAGCGATCGGATGTGGTCGTTCAGGCCCCCCCACTCCTGGATCAGGACGACCGCAGGCGCCTTGCCGCCCTGCTTCGGCCAGACGATCGCGCCGGTCGCCGAGGACCCATCCTTCACGGGGAATGAAACCTTCTCGGACATGCGACTCCTCCCTTCAAGGCGGGGCGGCTGCGCCGGCCCCAGTGAACGAACGGGGCTCGGCGTGCGCCGGCCTCAGTGAACGAACGGGGCTCGGCATCCGCCGGCCTCAG
>JAICEP010000225.1 GCA_025924095.1 Sorangium sp. | reverse complement strand
TGTTGGCCTGCGGCGCGAGCGTCAGCTGCCTGTTGCGAGGGGAGAGCGAGCAGCGGGTGCGGCAATCGCTCGAGGACAAATGGCGCTGGTTCTTTCCGGAAACTGAGCTCAAGTCCCACGGCGAGCGGCTCCGCGTCATCATCGCCGATGTCACGGCTCGACACTTCGGCCTGAATGAACGTGCTTACGACGCGCTCGCCGAGACACATGGCGCGATGTTCAACGTGGCGGGGAACGTGAACGGCGGCGAGCTCCACGAGCTGCTGCCGATCAACGTCGGCGTTGTCGAGTCGCTGATCGAGCTCAGCCGCTACGGCTGTCCCAAGCACCTTCACCACGTATCGACCGTCGACGTCGCCGGGCATTTCACGGCGCGACCGGGGATAGAAGCGTTCACCGAGCAGCACCTCGAAGAAGGTCAGGCGTTCACCGACGGCTACGCTGAATCCAAGCATCGAGCGGAGGTGCTCTTGCGCGAGGCGATGGCGCAAGGCATCGCGGCCACGGCATATCGGGTGGGCTTCATCGGCCCTCATAGCGAGACGGGAATATTCCAGCAAAACGCGGATCAGAACTATACGAGCCGCTACGTTCGCGCCTGTGTGCGCCTCGGCTTCGCTCCCTACTTGCCGAAGGTCCAGATCCCGATCACGCCCGTCGACGCCGTCGCGCGCGCCATCCTCGCGCTCGGATCGAGCGGCGAGAGCGCCGGGCAAACGTACTACGTCGAGACGCCGAACCCCGTCAGGCACTACGAGGTCATGCGCGTGCTGCAGGCCGCAGGTTATCCGCTCCGACTGATGGAGGTCGATGACCTGATCCGATGCGCCCAGCGGCTCTCCAGCGACAAGGAGTCTCTCGGGCTGGTGCTGCCTCAAGCCGCAGACCCCGAGACGCATCAGGCGCCGATCGACGCGAGGGCCAGCTTGGCGGCGCTGGCACGCTGCGGGTTCGAATATGCGTCGTCGGGGGAGTGGCTCGGGCGCTTCGTCGCGCACGCGATCGAGGTGGGGTTCCTTCCGCCGCCGCGTTTCTGGGGCGAAGCGCCGCTGCCGCGCGGGCTCATCACCTGAGGCGTGCCCTTGCTACGGTTTTTGCTGCAACTGGTCGTGTCCTCCCGAGCGCTGATGGCGAGCGCGCTGGTGGGCAGCGTGCTGAGCGGCCTGGGCGTGAGCGTGGTGATCGCGTTGATCAACCGGGCGCTGGAGAGCGAGCGCCCCCCCCTCACGCACGGCCTGGCCTTCGCGGGGGTAAGCCTCGCGATGCTGGCTTGCCGCTGGTGGGCGCACGGCGAGCTGGTCAAGCTGAGCGAGAGGACCCTGGCACGCCTTCGCGTGCTCGCCAGCCGTCAGCTGGCCGAGACGCGCTATCGCGAGCTCGAAGAGCGCGGATCGGCGCGGCTGCTCGCGCTGTTGACCGAGGACGTCGGCACGGTCGCCGACTTCTTCGTGACCCTGCCCGCGCTCGTCGTCCACGGGGCAGTCTTGCTCGGGTGTCTCGGCTACCTGCTCGTCCTGTCCCCGCAGGCGTTCGTGCTCGGCGCCGGGGTGATGCTGGGAGGGGCGCTGATCGCTCGCCGCGCCAAGCGCCGAGCCAACACGCTGCTCGGTGAGGCGCGCGCCGCGGAGGATCGGGTCTACCTCGCGTTTCGGGCGCTGTTCAGCGGCGCCAAGGAGCTCACCCTGAACGCCCGCCGGCGTGAGGCGTTCCTTGTGGAGGTGGTGGGCCGCAGCACGGAGGCGGCGCGGCAGCTCTGGACGCGGGGGCTGTCGCTGCACACGACGGCGGTCACCTGGCAGATTTCCTTGTTCTTCGCCGTGATCGGCAGCGTGCTCTTCGGGCTCGGCAGCGTGGCCCCGCTGCCCGAACCCGCGCGCTCCGGCTACGCGCTGATGGTGCTGTACATGCTTGTACCCCTGCTCGCGCTGGCGCAGGCGAGCCCTGCCTTCGAGCGCACACGCGTCGCGCTCGACCGGCTGCGTTCGTTCGGGGTGGACACCGCCGCGCTCGCGCCGAGCGCGGCGCCGCCGGCGCCCGAGCCGTTCCACAGCCTGCGCCTGGCCGGCGTGCAACACAGCTACCGCCGGGAGGGTGAGGACGGCGTCTTCGTCCTGGGGCCCGTCGATCTGGAGCTGCGGCCCGGAGAGCTGGTGTTCCTGGTCGGCGCCAACGGCAGCGGGAAGACCACCCTCGCCAAGCTCATCGTCGGCCTGTACGAGCCCGAGGCAGGCGCGATTTTGCACAACGGGAGGCCGATCGACGCGAGCACCCGGAGCGCCTACCGCGAGAGCTTCTCGGGCGTGTTTTCTGACTTTCACCTGTTCGAGGCCCTGCTCGGCATCGACGCCGTCGACGTCGACGACCGCGCGAACGCGCTGCTCGGCGCGCTGGGGCTCGCGCACAAGGTGACCGTGCGCGACGGGGCGCTCTCCACCACGCGCCTGTCGAGCGGGCAACGCCGGCGTCTGGCGCTGCTGAACGCCTACCTCGAGGACCGGCCGGTGCTCGTGTTCGACGAGTGGGCTGCCGACCAGGATCCCGCCTACAAGCGCGTCTTCTACGCCGAGGTGCTGCCCGCCCTGCGGGCCCGCGGCAAAGCCGTGCTGGTGATCAGCCACGATGACCGCTTCTTTCACCTGGCCGATCGCTGCCTGAGGCTCTCCGCCGGACGGCTCGAAGAGATCCCCGTACCGCCTCCCCCCCAGGGCGCGCCGGAGGCCGCGCACGAGGGCGTGTTCGCCCTCGGTCCGCCGCGGCGAGGTGGGCAGCCCGCGCTCCGAACGCCATGAGGTTTCTGCTTTCTCTCGCACACGCCTCCCGCGCTACGCTCGTCGCTGCGCTGGCCGCCAGCATTCTGAGCGGGCTGCTCGGCGCGGCCCTGACCGCGCTGATCAACCGCGCGCTCGACGCGAGCCGCGGCGAGCTCCTGTCGCTCGGGCTCACGTTCGCGGCCGCCTGCGTCGGCATGCTGATCTCTCGCATCTGGTCCGAAGCGAAGTTCGTCGAGCTGAGCCAGAGCACGCTCGCGCGGCTTCGCCAGCAGGTCTGCCGGCGTATGGCCTCGGCTCCCTTTCGCGAGATCGAGACCCAGGGTGGCGCGCGCTGGCTGGCGGTGCTGGTGGAGGACGTGCAGCGCGTGGCGGATTTCTTCGTCACGGTGCCGAAGCTCCTGGTGCACGGCGCCATCGTCCTCGGCTGCCTGGGATATCTCGCGATCCTGTCCTGGCAACTGTTCCTGTTCGCGATCGGCATGGTGCTCGCCGGCGCCTGCCTCCACCTGGCGCTCGTGGGACGCGGGCACCGGCACCTGTCGCGCGCCCGCGACGAAGAGGACGCGCTCTACGAGCACTTCCGGGCGCTGATCGACGGCGCCAAGGAGCTCAACTTGAGCCGCGCGCGGCGCGAGGCGTTCCTCCGCGACGTGCTGGAGCGCTCCGTGGACGGCGTTCGGAAGCAGCGCACGCGCGGCTTCTTGGTCTTCGTCGGCGCGGGCAGCATCGGCAGCTTCCTGTTCTTCGTGGTGATCGGCGTCGTGTTGTTCGTGCTCTCGCCGCTGATGAACATCGACGGCTCGGTGCGCTCGGCCTACGCGCTGATGTTCCTGTACATGATGCACCCCATGGAAGTGCTCGTGGAGGCGGTGCCCGAGCTCTCGCAGGCCCGCATCGCCCTCGAGCGTCTCGAGGAGCTCCCGCCCGAGCCGCGGGCCGTCGCGGAGGACGCGGAGCGCCACGGGCGCGGGCAGGCTGGCGAGCTCGCTCAGGAGCCCGCGTTCGAGCGGCTCACGCTGCGCCAGGTCAGCCATCGCTACCGTCGCGACGGCGAAGACGATCCCTTCCTGCTCGGCCCCATCGATCTCGAGCTCAAGCGCGGCGAGGTCGTGTTCCTGGTCGGCGGCAACGGCGGAGGCAAGACGACCCTCGCCAAGCTGCTGGTGGGGCTGTACGAGCCGGAAGATGGCCACATCCTCGTCAACGGCGAGCTCGTCTCCAGCGAGCGGCGCGAGCGCCACCGCCAGCGCTTTGCCGCCGTCTTCTCCGAGTTCCACCTGTTCGAGAACCTGCTCGGCATCTCTTCCGAGGACCTCGACGAACGCGCCCGCGCCCTGCTCGCTCGCCTCGAGCTCGCCCACAAAGTCAGCGTCGAGCGCGGCGTCTTCTCCACCACGGAGCTCTCGCGCGGCCAGCAGAAGCGCCTGGCGTTGCTCGTCGCCTACCTCGAAGACCGCCCCGTCTACGTCTTCGACGAGTGGGCGGCCGACCAGGACCCCATCTTCAAGGACGTCTTCTACACAGAGCTCTTGCCCGACCTCAAAGCGCGCGGCAAGGCCGTCCTCGTCATCACCCACGATGACCACTACTTCCACCTGGCAGACCGCCAGTTGAAGCTCGACTACGGGCGCATCGAGGAGCGTGGCGTAAGGCCCACTGCCGCCGCGACTTGAGCAGGTAGGCGACAATTTCCAGGCATGGTACTTCCCACCTGCATGTCGCGTCCAATGCGGCTCTCCAGGGCTCTCGTGCTCGCGCTGGCGGTGCTCGCGACGTGGCTGTGTGCCCCGCGCCGCGCCTGCGCCCGACCCCCCCCGCGCCTGTTCCTGAGCTGCAGCGAGGATTGCTTCGAACCCTACCTGCGCCAGCAGCTTAACTACTTCGACTTCGTGCGCGACGTCTACCTCGCCGACATCGCGGTCGTGATCGTGAGGCAACCGGCTGGCAGCGGCGGCGAGCACTGGACCGCGACGCTCGCGCGGCGCACTGCGGGGCGAGCGTTCGAGTCCCGTCCCTCCGCCTCCGTGCTCTCGTCCCCGGGCGCCCCGGCACACGCGGCGCGCGAACGCTTGCTACAGCTCATCCTCCGCCTGCTCTTCACCGAGCTGGCGAACACACCGCACGGCGAGGCTTTCCAGATTGGCTTGCCGCAGCGCGAGGACCTCGAGCTGAGCTCGCTGGACGATCCGTGGAACTACTGGGTCTTCGCGCCTGCCGCGTGGGGATCCGCCGAGGCGGGCAGCGGCTACTACCGGGTCCAAGCTGGCGGCGGCGCCGCCGCGCGACGCATCACGGAGCACTCGAAAGTGCGCCTGATGGGAGGCTACTCGCGCAACCTCAGCAGCTACCGCCTCGAGGACGGCGACCGCATCTTCGGCGACGTGTACGAATGGGACGGCCGCGCGCTGTACGCCCACTCCATCCGGAGTCACTTCGCCCTGGGGGCCATCTTCACGGCGATAGGCAACGAGTTCGAGAACTACCGCTGGCACCTGCATGGAGGGCCGGTCTTCGAGGTCAATGTCTTCCCGTATCACCAGAGCGCGACGCGGCAGCTGCGCTTCATCTACCAGGTCGGGGCCTGGGCGAACGGCTACATCGAGGACAATATGGCCGGGCTGCGCTACGAGCAGCGGCCCTACCACGCCCTGTCGATGATCATCGACATGAACCGCACCTGGGGCAGCGTGGAGTGGATCGGCCAGGTCAACGAGTTCCTCGACGACCCCGCGCTGTATCGCATGAGCACGGGGCTCACGCTGAGCGTGCGCTTGTTCGAAGGTCTGACCGCATCGATCGAGGGCCAGTTCGCATGGGTGCGCGACCTGATCAACCTGCGGGGGCGGACGATCACCGACGACGAGCTGCTGCTGGAGACTGCGCAGCAACCCACGAGCTTCACCAGCACCGCAGGCCTCTCCATCACTTACACGTTTGGCAGCGCGCACAACACGATGGTCAACCCGCGCTTCGGGCGGATCGACCTGGAGGATGAGTGAGCCCAGGCTTCAGGGCCGCCCACGCGGCTCGGGAGGCCACGCGCGCGACCGCGTCCACGGTACGCGCGCCCCCCCGAACATCTCCGTGATTCGTGCGCTTGCCTTCAGTTCAGCGCCCCGCCTTGCCTGTTGCGGCGACGGATAGGGAGCGTGGCCTGGATCTTCTCAGCGGCTTCTTTGGCGGCATTCTTGCTCTGGAGAGCGCGCTCCGCGCGAGCGTGTTGCTCGCTCTGGCGGGACAGGTCGAGCAAGCGGGCGACAGGAGCCGTGGGCTGTTCCACGAGGTTCTCGAGCACTGCGCGCAGGGAGTGTTCGAGGCCTTGGAGCGTTTCGAGATCGAAGAGGTCCGTCGCGTAGTTCATGTCGACGTGGACGTCGTTGCCGTCGACGATGAAGCCGAGGACGAGGTCGAGCTCGGCGCCCTGGGCGCTGAGCTCGACGGGCTCGACGCCGAGGTCGCTGAGGCTGCCGCGGCCGGCGAGGCCTTGCGCGCGCTCCTGGTAGATGACCTTGATGCCGAAGAACGGCGATTGGCCGAGGCGGCGCGTGGGTGCGAGGACCTTGACGACCTCGTCGAAGGAGACGTCCTGGTGCTCGAGAGCATCGAGCACGTCGGCGTGGAGGTTCGCTAGCCACTGTTGCGCGGCGGTGCCTCTGTCGACCCTGAGCTCGAGAACGAGCTGGTTGACGAAGAAGCCGACGACACCTTCGATCTCCAGCTGGGTGCGGCCGGCGGAGTCGGTGCCGATGCGAAAGCGTTCAAGGCCCGAGCGCTGGCTGGCGACGACGGCGAAAGCGCCGAGCAGCAGAGGGAACACGGTGACCTGGCTCTGTGCGCCGAGGGCGCGCAGGCGGGTCACGAGCTCGGGGCTCAGGTCGAAGCGGTGGTTGTGGCCGCGGAAGCTGGGCTGGGCGGGCCGCGCGCGGTCGGCCGGCAGCTCGAGTATCGGGCACTCCCCGCGCAGCTTTTGCCTCCAGTACTCGAGCTGGCGTGCCTCTTCGCCACCATCGAGCCAGGCCTTCTGCCACACGGCGTAGTCGGCGTACTGGATCGGCAGGGCCGCGAGCGAGGGCTGCGCGCCGCGCGCGAGGGTCGCGTAGAGATGCGTGAACTCGTTCATCACCACGTCGAGGGACCAGCCGTCGCTGATGGCGTGATGCATGGTCACGAGCAACACGTGCTCGTCGGAGTCGAGCCGCCACAGGTGGGCGCGCACGAGCGGCCCCCTCTCCAGGTCGAAGGGGCGGCGGCTCGCGGCGTCGAGGTCGCTTCGCAGCGCCGCCTCGCGCTCCACGGCAGACCCGTCGAAGCGCGCGTGCGCGAGCGGGAGTGAGCGCGGCGGGTCGATCACCTGCCGCGGCTCGCCGTCGGCGGTGAGCACGAACCGGGTGCGCAGCGACTCGTGGCGGAGCACGAGCGCGTCGAGCGCCCCGGACAGCGCGGCGGCGTCGAGCGGGCCTCTCAGGCGCACGGCGCAGGGCATGTTGTACGCGGAGCCGTTCGGCTCGAGCTGCCACAGGAACCACAGGCGGCGCTGCGCCGCCGAGAGCGGCAGGGGGCCGCTGCGAGGTTGCGGCACGAGCGGCGGGCGCCGGACGGCGCCGTGCCCTCGGACCCGCTGCGCGGCGCGATCGATCGCTGCCGCGAGATCGCCGAGCTCGCGACGCTCGAACAGCACGCGCAGCGGTAGCTCGACACCGAACTCGTGCGCGATACGACTCGCGACGCGCGTCGCCAGGAGCGAGTGGCCACCGAGCGCGAAGAAGTCGTCGCGCGCGCCGAGCTGATCGACGCCGAGCACCTCTTGCCAGATCTGGGCGAGCTGCCGTTCGGTCTCGTTGCGGGGGCGCACGTAGGCCTGGGTCGACTCGCGCTCGCTCGCCGCGAGCAATGCCTTGCGGTCGAGCTTGCCGTTCGCGGTGATCGGCATGGCGTCGACGAGCACGAGGCGCGACGGGACCATGTAGCTCGGCAACCGCTGCTCGAGCTGCTCGCGCAGCGAGGTCGTCAAGCGCTGCCGCGTGCGCGCCAGCTCCGGATCATGGGTGAGCCCGCGCCAGCCGCCCTCGGGCGCAGAAAGCTCGATCGGGGCCGCGCTCGGCTCGAAGCAGGCGGGGTGCTCATGCTCCTGGAACTCGACATCGAAGCTCCCGTCCGCGTCTCCCGGGGTCCAGCACACGCGCACATCGTAGCCGTGCGCATCGCCCAGCGCCCAGAAGCTCTCGGGGTCGAGGCCGCGCGGTTCGATCGCTTCGAACCGCTCGCGCAGGTCGGCCACCGTCGCGCCGTCGCCGAGCTCGGTGAGCCAGCGCAACAGCGTCCGATCGTGGAACAGGCGGCGGTTCTCCACGCGCGAGACCGAGAGCGATCGCGGGCGTTCGCTTCGCAGCAAGCCGTCGAGCTCGGCGAGCGGGCGCTCGGGGCGCCACTCGCGCGGCGGGATCTCCGGCGTCTCTCGGCTGGCGCGCGTCAAGATCGCGTCGTAGCGGTAGCGGCTGAGCTCATTGTCGTGCGGGGTGCGTTGCAGCTCGAGGCTGACGTGCACACCGGCCGAGCGGCCCAGCGCGCGGAACAGGTCGGGGGCGACCAGGAGCTCCGTCTCCTGGGCGAGCGCGCGCTCGACGCGACGCCCGAGCTCGCCGAGCGTCAGCTCGGCGGGGGCGCGCGCGAGCTGTACGGTGGCGTGGAACGCCCGCGCCAGGTCGAGCGAGCGCACGTCGCCGACGAACACGCGACCGCCGGGCTGCACCACGGAGAGCGCGCCCTCGAGGGCCCGCACCAGGTACTCGGCGTTCGGGAAGTACCGCACCACGGAGCTGAGCACCACGAGATCGAAGAGGCGGGTATCGAGGCCGGACCCATCGTTCGCATCTCGGTGCAAGAGCTCGATGTGCGCGAGGCCCTCCCGCCCGGAGGCCCAGGCACGGAGGTCCTCGATCGCCCGCCTCGAGGCGTCCGTGCCGACGTACACGTCGGCACGCGGCGCCACGTGCTGTGCGACGAGACCCACCCCGCAGCCGATCTCGAGCACGCGTCGCGGCGCCGACTCGAGCATGCGCGCGACGGCCGCCGCGAGCCAGCGCTGCATGTGAGCCTCGGGGATCGGCGCGCCGGTGTAGCTGTCGTTCCAGCCGACGAAGCTCGGCGCGCGGCCTCCGGGGGCCTCCGCGCAGGCGCTGTCGAAGGCGGAGCCCCACTCGGCGGTGCGGGCGCGGTCGCCGTCGCTCCCGCGAGACAGCTCGATCCGCCCGAGCTCCGGCACCACAAAGGCGACGAGCTCGCGCTCACCGGACGGGTCGTCGCGCACCAGCGCCACCGCCTGGCGCACGAGCTCGAGCTCACCGAGCCGCTGCTCGATCTCGCCGAGCTCGATGCGGTGGCCGCGGACCTTGACCTGATGATCGACGCGGCCCTGATACTCGATGGCGCCGTCCGTGCGGAAGCGGCAGAGGTCGCCGGTGCGATAGAGCCGCGCGCCGGGCTCGCTCGAGAGCGGGTTCGGCACGAAGCGCTCGGCGGTCAAGCTCGGACGGCGGTGGTAACCGCGGGCGAGCCCCACCCCGCCGATGTAGAGCTCACCGGTGACGCCCGCCGGCAACGGCTGGAGCGCGGCGTCGAGCACGTGCAATGTGATGTTGGCGATGGGGCGCCCGATCGGTACGCCGTCGTCGACGCCGCCGCGGCACGGCCAGTGGCTGACGTCGATCGCCGCCTCCGTCGGGCCGTAGAGGTTGAAGAGCTCCGCCGGGTGCTGCTCGAGCACCTGCCGCGCGAGCGAGAGCGGCAGCGCCTCGCCGCTGCACAGGATGCGGCGGATGGAGGCGCGCCCCTCGAGCTTGCCAGCGGCCACGAAGGCCTGCAGCATGGAGGGCACGAAGTGCAGCGTCGTCACCTGGGCGGCGTCGATCACGCGCGCGAGCTCTGCCGGGTCGCGCTGCGCGCCGGGCGGCGCCATCACGATCGCGGCGCCGGTGATCAGCGGCCAGAAGAACTCCCAGACCGAGACGTCGAAGCTGAACGGCGTCTTCTGCAGCACGCGATCGACGGGCGTCAGGCCGTAGGCGTCCTGCATCCAGCGCAGGCGGTTGTGGAGCCCGCGGTGCGTGTTGCCGCAGCCCTTGGGCTGCCCGGTGGAGCCCGAGGTGTAGATGCAGTAGGCGAGGTGATCGGGATGCGTGAGGTTCGGCAGGTTGCGCGCGTCCTCGGGCGAAACCCCAGACGCATCCGGCGCGTCGAGGCACCAGCGCTCTGCCGGAAGCCCCGCGAGCCGCTGCTCGAGGTGGCCCTGGGTGAGCAACAGCTCGACCCCGCCGTCGGTCACCATGAAATGCAGGCGCTCGTTCGGATAGTCCGGATCGAGCGGTAAGTACGCGCCGCCCGCCTTGAGCACCGCGAGCAGCGCGACGACGAGCTCGATGGAGCGCTCCATGCACACGCCGACCAGACGATCGGGGCCGACACCGGCCCGCCGCAAGCGGCGGGCGAGCGCGTTGGCGCGCGCCTGGAGCTCGCCGTAGCTGAGCCGTTCGTCTCC
>JAICEP010000224.1 GCA_025924095.1 Sorangium sp. | reverse complement strand
GGCGGTGAGGGCGGCTCTGGCGGCGGTGAGGGCGGCTCCGGCGGCGGTGAGGGCGGCTCTGGCGGCGGTGAGGGCGGCTCCGGCGGCGGTGAGGGCGGCGCAGGTGGCGAGCCCTGCGGCGAAGGGGGCGCGGGAAGTGTGAACTGCGGCTGAGCTAGCGCGCCGCCCGACCTTGACGGCGGCGCCAGCCGGGTGGCAGGCGCGAGCGACAGCAGAAGGCTCATCGCGCTCGACGCCGCGCTCCCGCGGACGAAGGAGCTGCGCAAGCGGCAGGGGACTGCGCAGGGTGCTATGAGGAGAGAGCTTATGCGCAAGCTTGTCGTCCTTTTGTTCGGGGTGGTGCTCTCGGGCTGTGGCTTCAACCCGCAGCCCGAGCCTCCCCTCTCGGGTATCGGATGCGCGGACTGCGATGACCTCGGCGCGACCGGGGCCGGAGGGGGACGCGCCGAGGACGGGCCCGATGAGAATGACGGCGACGGGGGCGGCGCCACCGCTGGCGAGGCCGGCTCGGGCAACGCTGGTTCAACCGGGGCCGGTAGCACGGGTGCACCCGGCGCCGGCGGCGCGACCAACTCGGGTGGCCACGCCGGTGCGGATGGCGGAGGCGGCGAAGGCGGCACCGGTGGCGAGGGCGGCGAAGGCGGCACCGGCGGCGAAGGCGGCACGGGGGGTACCGGCGGCGCGGGCGGCGAAGCCGGCGCCGGTGGCGCGCTTGGCCAGGGCGGCGCGTGAGGCGACGGATGGGCCAGGCGCCACGACGCCGAGCGCTCGACGCAGCCTCGTAGCCTGGCGGCGGCGCTGAGCTCCGAAATACGCCCGGCAGCGGGCTCTTGAAACGTTCTCCCCGCGCCCTCAGCCGCCGCCGCACGCCGTCAGCTCCGCCCGGCGCCGCCGCGCGCGCGCGGCGGGCCGCCGCGCGCGCGCGGCTCGACGCTGCGAGCGCGCGGCTCAGATCGCAGGTCGCCGTGGCCGCGTGTACTCGTCGAGCATGTTCGCGACGAGCTCGGCGAGGAGGCTGTCCGCGACGCGAAGGCGGCGCGACATCTCGCGCGCGATGTTCAGCACCAGGAGGGTGTACGACTTGAGATCGCGCCGGTAGAGCGCGTCGAGATCGTGAGCGGTGATGCGCATCAAACGCGACGGGGCGATGGCTCGCACGGTCGCCGAGCGCGGCATCACGTCGAGGATCGACATCTCGCCGAACCAGTCGCTCGGCCCCAGGACCGCGATCCGCGCGTCGACATCGCGCTTCGACCGCTTGAGCACTTCCATCTCCCCCGCGAGCAGCACGAACATCTCGCGGCCGCTGTCGCCCTCGCGAAAGGCGACGGCCCCCGGCTGCAGCTCGAGCAGCTCCAGCGAGTCGGCGAGTCCATGGAGGACGTGATCGCCCAGGCCGCCGAACAGGCCGATCTCGCGCAGCTGCGCGATCAAGTCAGCGTTGTGGCTCACGGGGTTGCACCGCGGGCGACCGCGGCGGCCGACCCGACAAAGCCCACCAACACCTCGCGAACATGCTCGCCTACTCGCATCGCTCCACCTCGCGGCCCCGAGCCGATGTACCCACCGAGAGCGTACGCCGCAACATGAGGACGTCAACGCTCGCGCTCGCGACGCGCACGCGACGTCCTGCCGGCTCCCCGGCCGTCTCGTCGCGCCGCGGGATGCGCCCCCCCGAGCCCCGTCCCCTCGGTCACGTCGCTCCGAGCCGTGCGCCTGCCTCGCGGCCGCGCTGCCGCCGGGCGCACCTGGCGCGAGCCGCGCTAGAGATCCTTGGTAAACACGATCCGCGGGCGCCCAGGCCCGGCGTAGTCCTCGATCTCGGCCGCCGACCAGCCGACCGCCGCGTGGAAGCGCACGGAGCCCTCGTTGCCCAGGGTCGTGATCGCCTTGAGCTGCCGGCAACCCTCACGGCGGCAGTCCTCCTCGAACGCTGCATAGAGCATCCTGCCGACGCCGCGGCGGCGGTAGTCGGGATGAATGCCGACGAGGTGCACGTACCCGATCGCCGCGTCCGGGCACCTGAACCCGAGCAGGAAGCCGACAAGCAACCCGTGATCCTCGACGACGCGGGCAAGCCGCCCGAGCTCGTAGAAGTAGATCGGGTGCGCGAGCGCGCTGGTTGGGCCTGCCCACCACCGATCGATCTCACCCACGATCCGGTCGTAGTCGGGCTTCGTCAGCGGCCGTGTCTCCATGCATCACCTCACTCGAACGGTTCGGGATCCAGCCTTCGATCTGCAGCGTCGCCGCGGATGGCACGAACATCTCGCGCAGACCTGCGCAGCCTAGCAGCCGCGCCGGCCTCCTCGTAAGCACGCTCGTGAGGCCCGGCTAGCCGCCGCGCGTCACGCCTGCTAGCGCTACCGCGTGCGTCACGACAAAATCATCGTCGCTCCGTCGATCCTGTCGGCTGACTTCGGTCGTCTCGCGGAGGAAGTGCGAGCCGCCGAGGCCGCCGGCGCCGACTGGATTCACGTCGATGTGATGGATGGCCGGTTTGTGCCAAACATTACGATCGGACCGCTCATCGTTCGCGCGGTTCGCGCCGCGACGCGTCTTCCTCTCGACGTGCACCTGATGATCGTCGAGCCCGAGCGCTACGTGGACGAGTTCGCGGCCGCCGGCGCCGATCGGATCTCGGTCCACGTGGAGGCGTCGCCGCACCTGCACCGGACGATCCAGCAGATCCGGGGCGCAGGCGCGCGCCCCGGCGTCGTGCTGAACCCCCACACCTCGGAAGAGTCGATCCGGCACGTGCTGCCCGACCTGGATCTGGTGCTGGTGATGAGCGTCAACCCCGGGTTCGGTGGCCAGCGGTTCATCCCGGCCACGCTCCCCAAGCTGCGGAGCCTGCGTCAGGCGATCGATCAGGCGGGCCTGGACATCGCGCTCGAGGTCGACGGTGGCATCGCGCCGTCGACGTCCGGGCAGGTCATCGCCGCCGGGGCGACGGCGCTCGTCGCCGGCTCGGCCGTGTTCGGCGCCGCGGCGCCGGGCGAGCAGCTGTCGTTCGACGCGCGTGTGGCGCGGTATGCGGAGGCGATCCGGGCGATCCGCGCGCCCGCCGGGGAGCAGCTTTGATGCGGCGCAACGCCCCCGCGGCGGCGTGCGCGGCGGCGGCGCTCGCGCTCGTCGGGACGGCCGTGCTGGCCGGCTGCGCGCAGCCGGCTGCGCCTGTGGCGCCGCCACGCGCGCAGGCCCCGGACGCGGCGCGCCCCGCGGGTTCGGCCGCGCTCCCGCCGGCCGGGGGCGCCAATCCGGTCGGCGAGGGCGAGCTCGACGACGATGCGGCCCGGCTGACCCAGGAGGAGATCGCGCGCGTGCTCGCCCGCCTGGCGAAGGCGCGCGGCCTGCCCGTGCTCCGCGAGGTGCGGAGCCGCGTGCTCACCCGCGGCGAGATCCTGGCGCGGGTGCGCGCGCACGTGGAGCGCGAGATCCCCGAGGGCGTGCTGGATCATCAGCGCGAGGTGCTCGCGGCGCTCGAGCTCATCCCGGCCGATTACGACTTCACCGCCGGGATGTACCGCCTGCTCGAGGGGCGCATCGCGGGCTTCTACGAGCCGGACGACGCGACGATGTACCTCGTCGACGATCTCAGCGAGACCGAGGCCGAGGAGACGCTGGCGCACGAGCTCGTCCATGCGCTCCAGGACCAGAGCTTCTCGCTGGGGAAGCTCCTTCGCTTCAGGCCCGGCGACAGCGATCGCCTGGCGGCCACGCACGCGCTCGTCGAGGGCGAGGCGATGAGCGCGATGTTCGATGTGCTTGTCGGCTCGGCGTTCCAGATGGACGAGTCGACGCTCCGGAAGCTCGTGGCGATGTCGACGGCGCTGTCGTCCGTCGGCGACACGCCGCTCGTGCTGCAGGAGTCGCTGGGCGCGCCGTACACGGACGGCTTCGCGTTCGTGCAGGCGCTGCGCCGGGACGGCGGCTGGCCCTCCGTGGACGCGGTCTGGCGCGCGCTGCCGGAGACGACCGAGCAGCTGCTGCACCCCGAGAAGCTCGCCGCGCGCGAGCCCGCCGTCGAGGTGGCGGTCCCGACCGCCGCGGCGCTCGGTCCAGGGTACCGCGTCGTGTTCGACGACGTGATGGGCGAGCAGGCGCTGCGCATCGCGTTCGCGGCGTACGCGCACCGCGAGGCGGCCATCGGCGCGGCGGCCGGGTGGGGCGGGGACCGGGTTGCCGTGGTGCAGCGGGACGATCCGCAGGACCCGACGCGGCGAGCGTTCGCGCTCGCGTGGCGGCTGCGGTTCGACAGCGCGGGCGACGCGGCGGAGGCGGGGAAGGTGCTGGAGCGCCGCTTCGGGAAGACGTGCCAGCAGCGCGCGTCGCTCGGGCCGCTCGCGTGGACGGCGCGCGGGGGCGACGTGGCGGTCGTCGCGGGGCCGTACGAGCGGCGCGGGGGAGGGGAGGCCAGCGCGGTGGGGACGTGCGCGGGGGCGAAGACGTGGCTGGCGGAGGTGATGAAGGGCGGGGCTGGGGGGAAGGCGACGGGGGGAGCAGCGGCGGAGAGCCGGGGACGGAAGTAGCCGATCCGCTCACGAGTGGGCGCTGGGCAACGTCGAGCGGTGCCCCGTCCGTTGCGCCGCACAGGCCCGGAGGTCGACACCCTCAGCGAGCGCCTTCGCGAGGAGCTCGCGACGTCTGTCGTCCGCCCGGATAGCAGCCGCAGACGGATGAAGCTCCGGACCTTCCTCGAGGGTTTCGGCTAGACCGCGTGCGCCACGCATCGCCCTCGTCGGCCCTCGAGAACCTTCAGAGGTGGGGCTTCGGGCACAAGCTCAGCGGCAGCACCGTCAACGACTACATCACCCTCTGGAAGAGCGAAGCGTCCGTCGACGAAGGGACCGAGCACATTCGCCTGGGCGCAGCGGACGGAGCTCGAGCGATTCGATGTCTCTCTGGCTGCCTGGATGGAGAGGGGGCTTCCCTGAAACGGTGGCTCAGGCAACCCAGCGGCGAATCTGCAACGTGGATGGCTCGTCCTCCGAATCGCTGTTCTTCTCATTCTCCGCATGACACGCCGCCTCTGGAGCCATCTTTCGGACGCCTCCCTGCGGGACGATTTCGTGCAGGTGACGTGCGAGCTCGTCGGGTATCAAAAGACCGTGGCGATGACGGAGCCGCATGGCGCTTCACGTCCCCGGGGAAGACTGCTACGGTCCGCCCCATCGCGCGGCAAAGAGCGGCGCGGACCGGGGGCCGCATGAAGTTCTTTCACGCAGCGGACATCCATCTCGATAGTCCCCTGCGGGGCCTCGATCGGTACGACGGGGCGCCGGTGGACAAGCTCCGCGGGGCGACGCGGCGCGCGCTCGAGAACCTCGTGGCGCAGTGCATCGAGGAGAAGGTGGCCTTCCTGCTCATCGCCGGCGATCTCTACGACGGCGACTGGACCGATTACAACACGGGGCTCTTCTTCGCGAAGCAGATGTCACGCCTGCGTGAAGCGGGTATCCGGGTGTTCATCGTGCGTGGCAATCACGACGCGCGGAGCAAGATCCTGCGATTGCCGGAGGGCGTGCGCGAGCTGTCGGCGAAGAAGCCGGAGACGATCGAGCTGGAGGATCTCGGCGTGGCCGTGCACGGTCGGAGCTACGAGAAGGCCGATACCACGGAGGACCTCTCCGTCGCCTATCCCGCGCCGCGGGAGGGGTATTTCAACGTGGGTTTGCTGCATACGTGCGCGAGCGGTCGCGAAGGGCATCAATCGTATGCCCCGTGCTCGGTGAGCGACCTCGTGGCGAGGAGATACGATTACTGGGCTCTCGGGCACGTGCACGCGCGCGAGGTGCTCCACGAGTCGCCGTGGATCGTGTTCCCCGGGAACCTGCAGGGCAGGCATGCGCGCGAGACGGGGAAGAAGGGGGCGACGCTGGTGACCGTCGACGAGGGGCGGATCGTGGGGGTCGAGCCCCGGACCCTGGACGCGCTGCGCTGGGTGCGGTGCGCGGTGGACGCGCGCATGGCGTCGTCGGTCGATGATGTGATCGAGCTGTGCCGCGAGGCCCTGGCGCGCGAGGCGGACGCGGCGGAGGAGAGGATCGTGGCCGCGCGGATCGAGGTGACGGGGGCGACGCGGGCGCACGGGGCGCTCTCGCGCGAGCCGGAGAAGTACCGGAGCGAGGTGCGCAGCGCGGCGAGCGACGCGGGCGAGATCTGGGTCGAGAAGATCAGCTTCCGCACCCGGAACCCGCTCGATGCGGAGGCGAGCCTCGGGGACGAGGCCGTGGGCGGGCTCTACCGGCAGCTCCGCGCCCTCTGCGAGGACGACGCCGAGATCGACAGGCTGCTGGGCGGGCTCGAGCCCTTGCGCAAGAAGCTGCCGGCGGAGCTCGACCACCTCGAAGGCGGAGGGAAGCTGGATCGGACGGCGCTCCGGCAGCTCGTCCGGGAGCTGCCCGATACCCTGCTGCCGCTGCTCTTCGCAGGTGAGGACGCGTCGTGAAGATCCTCTCGCTCGATCTCCTGAGGTACGGGCCTTTCACCGGGCTGTCGCTGGATTTCTCGGCGAAGCCGCGCGCGCTGCACGTGATCTTCGGGTCGAACGCGGTCGGCAAGAGCACGACGCTGCGGGCGGTGCTGGGGTTTCTCTTCGAGATGCCCAAGGACACCCAGGACGCGCACGATCGGGACTACAAGAAGCTCCGGGTGGGCGCGCTCCTCGCGGCCGAGGACGGGCGGACCTTGCAGCTCGTCCGACGCAAGGGGCTCAAGCAGACGTTGCTGGATCCCGCCGAGCAGCCGGTGGACGAGGGGCAGCTGCAGGCGTTGCTCGGCGGGGTGACGGAGGAGCAGTACAAGGTGATGTTCGGCCTCTCCCACGAGGCGCTCGTGGACGGCGGCGAGGCGCTGCTCAAGGGAGGCGGCGATCTCGGAGAGAGCCTGTTCGCGGCCGGGCTCGGGGGCACGCGCGTGCACGCGGTGCTGGAGAAGCTCGACGCGCAGGCGGAGGAGATCTTCACGCCCCTCGGGAAGCACAAGAAGAAGCTCAACGCCGCGCTCGAGAGCTACAAGAGCGCGAAGAAGGGGGCCGCGGATCGGTCCCAGCCGGCGAAGGAGTGGGAGCAGCTCCAGAAGGATCTCGCCGGTGCACAGGCGCGCGCCGCGACCCTGGCCAGGGAGCTCTCCGATCTCCAGGCGAAGCTCAGGCATCTGTCGCGCACGGCGCAGGCGCTGGTGCCCATCGCGGAGCGGGACAGGATCCTCGGGATGCTGAAGGAGCATGAGGGCGCGGTGTTCTTGCCCGAGACGGCGCCCGAGGCGCGGCGGAAGGCCGAGAGCACGCTCGCGGAGATGGAGCCGCGCGAGGAGCGGCTCGGCCGCGAGATCGCGGATCTGACCGCGCAGATGGACCGGTTGCCGGTGCCGGAGGCGCTGCTCGCGCAGGGGGCGTCGATCACGGCGATCCAGGACGGGCTCGGCAACCACAAGAAGGCGGCGGGGGTGGACTTGCCTCGGCTCCGCGGCGAGCTGCGCCAGATCGAAGACACGATCGAGTCGCTCCTCGGGCGGCTCGGGCGGCGCGTGCCCGTGGAGGAGGTGGGGAGCCTCGCTGTCCCGTCGAGCATGGAGGCGCGGGTCCAGGCGCTGCTCAAGCAGCGCATCGGGCTCGAGCGCGACCTCGCCGGGGCGGCGAAGGGGCTCTCCGAGGCGGAGAACAAGCTCGGGGGCGAGCGGAGCAAGCTCGCGGCCCTGCGCGCTCCGGTGGATGCGACGGCGCTCGTGCGCACGCTCGAGATCGCGCAGCGAGACGGGGATCTGGAGAAGGTCCTCGGTGAGCTGCGCGGCGAGGCGACGGCGATGGCGGCGCGGCTTGAAGCCGGGCTCTCGGCGCTCGGGGTGGCGCAGCTCTCGCTCGAGAAGGTGGGCGCGCTGCCGGTGCCGATCCCGGAGACGGTGGAGAGGTTTGCCCGTGAGTTCGCCGCTCGGGACGCCGAGCGGAAGTCGCTCGCTCACTCGCTGGCAGAGCGCAAGAAGCGCTTCGGGGAGCTGGAGCGCGAGATCGAGGCGTTGCGGCGCGGCGAGGAGGTGCCCATGGAGGGGGACCTGGCGACGGCGCGGCGCGAGCGCGAGGGGCACTGGAAGCACGTGCGGCAGGCGTGGCTGGGGGAGCCGGCGGAGGAGGGGGCGGCCGGGGCGGCGCTCTCGGCGAGCGAGATCGCGCATCATCACGAGACGAGCGCGCGGCGGGCGGATGAGCTGTCGGATCGGCTCAGGCGAGAGGCAGATCGGGTGGCGAAGTTCGCGACGCTCTCGGCCGATCGCGATCGGGCGGCGCGCGGCATCGAGGAGTCCGTGACCGCGGCGGAGCGGGCGCAAACGACGGAGGAAGAGGAGCAGAGGCAGTGGCAAGCCGCCTGGACGGCGGCGGGGATCGCGCCGCGCTCGCCGGGGGAGATGCTGGCCTTCCTGGGGCGCTACCAGAAGCTCGTGGAGGAGAAGGCGAGGCTCGAGGAGGTGCGGCGGCGGGAGCAGGCCCAGAGGGAGCGCATCGAGGGGCATCGGGAGGCGCTCGCTGCGGCGCTGGAGGCGGTCGGCGTGGCCGCTGGGCCGCGGCACGGGTTGCTCGCGCTCGTCGCGCATGCGCGTGAGGTGGTGGAGCGGGAGGGGGAAGCGCAGCGGGAGCGGGAAGCGGTCGTGAAAGAGGTGCGCCGGGGGGAGGTCGAGCTCGAGGGGCTCTCCGGCGCGCTCGCGCGGCTGCAGCGGGAACAGGCGGCGTGGGCCGAGCAGTGGTCGGCGGTGATGCTGGCGCTCGGGGTGTCGGCCGCGACCGGGATCGAGGAAGCCGAGGAGGTGCTGAAGCTGCGCGCGGAGCTCGCCCGACAGGGGGAGGGGGCCCGGGAGCGGCGGCGGCGCATCGCGGGGATCGAGCGCGATGCGGCCGATTTCAAGGTGCAGGTGGAGGGGCTGGCGCGCCTCACGGCGCCGGATCTCGCGGGCATTCCGCTGGAGCAGGCGGCGGCGGCGCTGCTGGAGCGGTCCAAGGACGGGAAGACGAACCGGCAGCTCAAGCAGGCGCTCGAGAAGGAGTCCAAGGAGAAGCAGCAGGATCTGCTCGCCACGCGGGAGAAACGGCGAGGGGCGGAGCGCGCGCTCAAGCAGCTCATGGAGGAGGCCCGGGCCCAGGATGTGTCCGAGCTCGTCGCCGCGGAAGATCGATCGGCGGTGGCGCGGAAGCTCCGGCAAGATCGGGAGATCGTCGAGACGCGGCTCTCGACGATCGGCGAGGGGCTCAGCGTGGAGGCGCTCCTGGAGGCGTGCCGCGGGACGAACGCGGATGCGCTTGCGCAGGATCGGGTGGACGTGGAGCGGCAGATCGCGGACCTGGATCAGGAGCGGACGCGGGTGAACGAGGAGGTGGGGCAGCTCCGGCAGCGGCTGCTCTCGATGGATGGGAGCGACCTGGCGGCGGAGGAGCTGACGCGGGCGGAGCAGCACCTGGCGTCGATCAGCGCGCTGGTCGACGACTATGCGCGGGCGAAGCTCGCGGCGGACCTGCTACGGCGGGCGATGGAGCAATACCGCGAGAAGAACCAGGGGCCGCTGGTACGGCGGGCGAGCGAGCTGTTTGCGAGGCTATCGCTGGGTACGTTCTCGGGGCTGCGGGGGGATCACGACGATCACGATCGGCCCGTGCTCCGGTGCGTGCCGAGGGCCGGGGATCCGGTGGAGGTGAGGGCGCTGTCCGACGGGACGCGCGATCAGCTCTTCCTGGCGCTCCGGGTGGCGAGCCTGGAGCAGTACTTCACGAAGAGCGAGCCATTGCCGCTGGTGCTCGACGACGTGCTCATCCATTTCGACGACGCGCGCGCCCGCGCCGCGCTCGAGGTCCTCGGGGAGCTGTCGCAGCGGACGCAGATCCTGTTCTTCACCCATCACGCGCGGCTCGTCGAGCTGGCCGAGGCGACGTTGCCGGCGAGCGCGCTCTGCAGGCATGACCTCGATGATCTCGTGGCGAGGGCGGCGGTGAACGTCACGGCGCCATGATGGATCCCGATCGACGCCGCGGCGCTCGCGCTGTGCTGCGCTGCGCCCCCGGATCCGTGCAGCCCCCACGGCGCCGAGGAGGTCGAGCTCGTGCTCTCGCTCGCCTACCCGGCGGCGAGGATCGCGCTCACGGAGGGGCTGGCGCCCTGGCCCGGCCGGCGCTCTGGCGCGAGATGGGCAACGGCCGGCACGGCGGCGTTGACAGGCGGCGCCAGAGGAGGCACAAAAGCAAGTCGTTCTGAGTATTTGGAGGAGTGGCCGAGCGGTCGAAGGCAGCGGTTTTGAAAACCGCCGTAGTCGGAAGGCTACCAGGGGTTC
>JAICEP010000223.1 GCA_025924095.1 Sorangium sp. | reverse complement strand
GGCAGCGGCGGCGGCGGCACCGGCTGGACCGGCACGACCTTGGCCACCTCTTCCTTGGGCGGCTCCGGCTTCGGCGGCGCGGGCGGAGGCGCCTTCGCCTGGCGCGGCGGCTCCGGCTTGGGCGGCTTCTTCTTCTCCGCCTTGGCCGGCTCGGGCTCCTCCTGCGGATCGGTCTGCGCGTCCTTGTCCGGGTCGCCGTCCGGCGAACTTTCCGGCGGCGCGAGCGGGGCGGGAGGCGGCGTCGTCGCCATGCCGTCGGTCAGCACCTCGAACGTCGTATCGCCCGGACGGAGGCCCTCCCGCACCGCGTCGACCATCCGGCGGAGCTGCGCCCGATCCTCGATGCCCTGCGCCACCTCGACCGCGCCCCCGCCGCCCGCCATGTGCGCCACGATCGCCGCGCAGATCCACAGGGCGAGCGGGATGTGGGCGTCGCGCGACATGGTGCTCAGCGCCTCCGCGCTGCAGAGGCCGCACCGCGCGAGGAGGCGCAGCCGGAACAGCAGCGAACGACGGTCACCGGTGGCACCTCCAGACTCCGCGAGAACGACCTGCTCGAACAGTACGTCGATGCGCCAATCGCACCCCGGAAGCGCCTCGAACCTAGCATCCGGGGATCAGCACAGCAACGGTCGGCGCGCGCCGAGGCCTCGCTTCTGCCGCGTCCGCCGCGCGCCACGTGAAGCGCGCGGCCCGCTGGGAGGAGCCCTGGGCGGCGGGCTCGAGGCGGCGCGTTCGAGCCGCCGCCGGCCGTCGGCGCGGCGCCCTCGCCGGCGCTGCGATCAGAGCTTGTTGATCGCGTCCCAGTGAGCGGCGATCTCCTGCGCCGTCCAGACAGCGCCCTCGTCCTTGAACTTTCCGGGGCTCTGAACGACCTTGTAAATGTACATCTGCGCACCGGCGACGGCGAGGACGTTGCCCGTCCGGTCGGCGCACAGGTTGGACGCGAGGAACAGCGCCGCGGGCGCGACGTGCGCCGGCGTGAGGGTGTCGCCGGCCGACTGGAACATGGGCAGATCCTCGGTCATGCGGGTCTTGGCGATGGGCGCGACCGCATTGACGGTGATCCGCTGCTTCTGCAGCTCGATCGCGGCGGTGCGGGTGAGCCCGTAGATGCCGGCCTTGGCGGCCGCGTAGTTGGCCTGTCCGAAGTTGCCGAGCATCCCCGAGACGCTCGTGGTGTTGACGATCCGCCCTCCCTCGCCCTGCGCGACCATCTGCTTCGCGGCGGCCTGCGTGCACAGGAACGTCCCCTTCAGGTGAACGGTGATGACGGCGTCCCACATCCCCTCATCCATCTTGAGGAGCGTCTTGTCGCGGAGGATTCCCGCGTTGTTCACGAGGATGTCGACCCTGCCGAACGCGTCGACGGCGGTCTTCACGATCCTCGCCGCGCCCTCGGGGGTCGCCACGTTGTCGAAGCTCGGCGCGGCCTGCCCGCCCGCGGCCCGGATCTCCTCGGTGACCTGCGCCGCCAGTGCGTCGCCCGAGCCCGATCCGTCGCGCGCGCCGCCGAGGTCGTTGACGACGACCTTCGCGCCCTCCCGGGCGAAGAGCAGCGCTTCCTCGCGGCCGATCCCGCCGCCGGCTCCCGTGATGATCGCGACCTTTCCGTCGAGCAAGCCCATCGCAGATTCCTCCTGATCCGCGCGCCGGCGCGCCGCGCCGGGCCGTTTTCGGGCGGAGCTTCGCACAGCGGGCCGCGATCCGGGCGCAGATTCGTGCGTGCCAGCGGGCGCGCGGGCGGCGAGCGCGCGGACGCGCGGGCGGCGAGCGCGCGGACGCGGCTTCTTTGCCCGATCGCGCGCGGCGATGATAACGCCGCATTCGATGCAACTGCCCAGCCGCCTTTCCACGTCGACCCTGGGAGACCTGCTCGGCGCGCTGCACCGCGAGAGGACCACCGGGCTCCTGGAGCTCTGCGAGCTCAGGACGCCGAGCGGCTCCACGGTGCCCGGTCGCCAGCACCGGATCCAGCTCTTCTCCGGCCTGGTGACGGCCGTCGAGACGCCGCTCCGGGTGCCCCGCCTCGGCGAGATCCTCGCGCGGGAGGGCTCGGCGCCCGAGCCGTCGATCCAGCGGCTCGCCGCGCTCGTCGCCGCGCACCGGGGGCGCCGGACCGGCGAGGTGCTCGTGGCCGCGGGGCTCATCCCGGAGAGCGCGGTCGAGCGCGCGCTCCAGATCCAGCTCCGCGCCCGCCTCGAGGCGCTCTTCGCCATCGAGGAGGCGACAATCTGCTTCCACACGGCGAGGCCGCTCGCCGGGTCGCTCCGGCAGACCGGCCCGCTCGCGCCGAGCGATTTCCTCCACGGCCGCCCGCGCGCGCGGGACCGTCACCGGCGCGTCGCGGGCGCCGCGCGCGGCGGGCCGTCGAGCGCGCCCCCGCGCGGCGCACCGTCGAGCGCGCCCCCGCGCGCCGTCCGGCTGGACGAGACGCGCCGCCGGGCGCACGAGGTGCTCGGCCTGCGCGAGGGCGCGACCGAGGCCGAAATCCGCCGCACCTTCCGCCGCATGGCCGCGGTGCTGCACCCCGACCGCGGCGCCGCGCAGCCCGGCGAGCGCGCCCAGCGCACCGCGCAGTTCGCCGAGCTCTCGGCCGCCTACCACCTGCTCGTCGCCTGATCGCTAGACCCTGCCCACCAGGCGCTCGACGAGGAACGACGCCACGGTGATCGGCTTCGTGCCGGGGCCGAAGCCGGCGTCGAAGCCGAGCTCGACGGCGAGGTTGTGGTCGATGCGCGGGCCGCCGAGGAGCAGGATCACCTTGTCCCGGAAGCCCTGGCGCGTCGCCAGCTCGACGAGGGCCGCCGCGTTCTCCTTGTGGCAGTTCCGCTGCGTGATCACCTGCGACACGAGGAGGGCGTCGGCGCCGAGCGCCTTGGCCTTCTCGCAGAGCTCGGCGTTCTCGACCTGCGCGCCGAGGTTGTGGGCGTCGATGCACTTGAAGCTCTCGAGGCCCTTCTCTCCGGCAAAGCCCTTGTAGTTCAGGATCGCGTCGATACCCACGGTGTGCGCGTCGCTGCCGGTGCAGGCGCCCACGACGACGATCTTGCGGCCGAGCTTCTTCGCCTGTTCCTCGATCTGATCGCGCGTGAGCGGCTGGGCGGCGAGCTCCTCCACCTCGATGTCCGAGGTGTCGACCCCGTGCTGGGAGTGGCCGTAAACGACGAAATAGGTGTGCTCCCGGCTGGCCTGCTCCATGGCTGTGACCAGCGGCTCGCGCAGGCCGTGCGCCTCGGCGAAGCGCTTCGCCACCTCGCGCGCGCGGTCGCCCGGCAGGATGCGGAGGGTGAACGACATCTGGACCATCCCGTCGCCCTCGCGATCGCCATACGCACGCAGGATGTTTCGCTGTGTCATGGAGCCCATGGTGTACATCACTCCGCGGCGGTCCGGTACTGCGCCTCGCCGCCGGCAGGCGGGACTCGCGTGTTCGCCCTGGCCACCGCGCGGGATCTCGTCCGCGGCACAGCGGCCGATATGTCATCGGCGAGCCGAAGAGCCACCGTATTCCAGGGCTCTCCTGACGAAATCGACGTGTTCGTCGCCTCCGCGATCGGCTCGCAGGGCGGCGCGCGGTGCCGAGCGCCCTCGCGCGCCGGCGGATCGCGGTCGGGCACATCGCCTGCGGCCCGCTGCAACGCTTGATGCAGGCGTTGCAGCGGGCGACTCGGGGGCCGAGTCGGCTATTTCAAGGCTTGAGACGGCCGACTGGGCGGGCCAGCGGGGCAGATCAAGCCTTGAAAGCGCCGGCTGGGCGGCCGAGTTGGCCATTTCAAGCCTTGAAAGCGCCGGCTGGGCGGCCGAGTTGGCCATTTCACGCCTTGAAGCGGGCGACGGGGCGCCAGAGAGGGCGATTTCAAGGCGAACGAGGGCTCACCGCCGCGCTGGCGGCCTGCCGCCGCGGCCGCCGGGCTAGCACGACTGCGGCAAGTCGGGCTGCCCGATCCTCCGGGGGTTTCCCCCTCCAGCCTGGCCTCCTGCCCGATTTTCCGGGGGTCGGCCCCGTCCGACCGGGCGTCGTGCCCGATCGCGCGGGGTCGCGCGCCGGCCCTCCGGGCCATGGACTACGACGAGGATCGCTCCAGCACCTCGAGGATCGGATTCAGGTACTCCGGGTGCCGGGCCACGACCCCCGAGTACCCCTTCCCTCCCGTGCGCGTGCGCTTGACGTCGCCGAACGCGCCGCGCCCGATCGCGTCCCAGAGGGTCTCCCGCTCGACCTCGCGCAGGAGCGCGTGCGCCTTGTCGAGGACCTCGCGGGCGCGCGACTCGACGATGCCGCCCGGCTTCCACTGGATCTCGTCGCCGAGGTGCCGCGCCGCCGTGAAGATGTAACGGGCGCTCTTCAGCGAGAGATACCGGTCCATGAGCAGCGGCGTGTGGACGGCCTCGCTGAACATCCCGAGCAGCGCGATCGACTGGCCGGTCGTGATCCCGACCAGGTTGAACATCGCGTCATGGACGTGGCTGTGGAAGATGTCGCCTGTCTTGAACTTCGTGGGCGGCATCCACTTGATCGGGTGCCGATCGAAGATCTGCCGGACGAGCTGGGCCTGGGCGAGCTCGAAGAGGAGGCTGTCCTCGAGCCAGGGGTTGATCTCGAAGGCGTGGCCGAGGCCCATCAGCTCCTCACGGAGGCCCGCGCGCCGGGCGAACGCCTCGTTGATGAACTGCGACGCGAGCACCGTGTGGGCCTTCTCGACGGCGTCGGCGGTCGTGAGGTAGTTGTCCTCTCCCGTGTTGATGACGATGCCGCTCCGCGCGATGATCCGGCGAGAGAAGTACTGATCGATGAACGTCCGCTGCATGTTGATGTCGCGGAACAGGATCCCGTACATCGCGTCGTTGAGCAGCATGTCGAGCCGCTCGACCGCCGCCATCCAGGCGATCTCGCTCATGCACAGGCCGGACGAGTAGTTCGTCTGCGCGAGGTAGGTGCCTGTGTCGCGGGTCGCCTCGTCGGCGGCGCGGCGGATGATCCTGAAGTTCTCCTGGGTCGCGTACGTGCCGCCGTACCCCTCGGTGGTCGGCCCCTCCGGGACGTAGTCGAGGAGCGACTGGGCGGTCGCGCGGATCACGGCGACGATGTCGGCGCCGGCGAAGCCGGCGGCCTTGGCCTGGACGGCGTCGTCGTAGATGTTGCCGGTCGCGACGATGACGTACTTGAGCGGCGCTGTGCCGACCCGGTGCGCCGCCTTGTTGGCCTCGCGCTCGTCGCGGGCGCTGTCGATCCGGGCGATCGCCTCCCGCGTCGCCGCCTCGATCGCGCCGCGCGCCTCGGCCGCGGACGGGCCCGGGCCGAAGTCGGCCGCCTCGCTGAACGCCAGCATCTCGGCGGCCTCCTGCACCGAGGCGGCGCCCTCGCAGAGCGCCCGGCCGAGGTGGTACGCGACCCCGCGACCGACCTGCCCCGCCTTGTGGATGCGGTCGACGAGCGCGTTGGCGAGCGGCGTCCCCTCCGCGTCGGCGCCGACCACGCCGTAGGCGCGGGCCACGGTGCGCTCGACGCCGACCGTGGTGTGGCGGTCGATGAAGCGCTGCACGTCGTCGGCGATGTCGGCGGCAAACGCGCGGCACGCCTCCACCTTTTCCTGCTCCACGGGGACAGTCGTCATGGATTTCTCCGGGGCAGGCGGTCTTAGCGCACTCTCACCGCGGCCGGTACTCCGGCGCGGGATCCGCAGCGGAGCAGCCGGCCGCGGGCGGCGCGGCGGCGGCGCGCGACCACGGCGCTGACGGCGGCGCACGGCGGCACGCGGCAGCGCGCGGCGGCACGCGGCAGCGCGCGGCGCGCGGTCCCGCACGTGCGCGGCGCCACGTGCGCGGCGCGACGGGCGGCGCTAGACGGGGGGTCATGGGCAAGCTCATCCTGCTCTTCACGGCGGTCCCGATCCTGGAGCTCTGGCTGCTCCTGTCGATCGGCGACGTCATCGGCTTCTGGCCGACGGTGGCGCTCGCGCTCGGAACGGCCGTCCTCGGGGTAGCGCTCGCGAAGCACGAGGGGCTCAAGGTGCTCGCTTCCTGGCGGGGCGCGATGGCCGAGGGCCGCGTCCCGGACGAGGGGCTCACCGGCGGGCTGCTCGTGCTCCTCGGCGCGGCGCTGCTCGTCACGCCGGGGGTGCTGACCGATGTGGCCGGGCTCCTGCTCCTGGTCCCGCCCGTGCGCCGCCGGCTCGCCGCGGCCGTGCGCGAACGTTTCGCGCGGCGGGTGGCCGCGGCGAGCGCCGCAGCCGCGGCGAGCGCCGCCGGCCTCGGCGGGGACGGCCCGGGCAACGGGGCGTTCTTCACCATGAGGGTCATCGACTTCGGCGGCGGGCCGTTCGGCGGGCGCACCGCGCAGCGCCCCGGCGCGTCCCGCGAGCGACCGGCGTGGCCGGCGTCAGGCCCGGTCATCGACGTCGAGGCAGAGGTGACCGAGGACGACGAGCGCGGCGGGCCAGCGCAGCAGCCGCGACGACTGCCCCGCTGACATCCCGGTGACATCTGTGTTTCGGCGAGCCCATGCGCGCTCGCCCGCGCCCCTCCCGGCACCCACGACTCTCGCGCTCGACGCCTGAACACCCGCGTGAGGGGCCGGTGAAACACGCGAGCAACAACGCGAGCAACAACGCAAGACGATGATTCACGCGCGGGCCGCATGAATGAAACGATAAAGAAACACAGGATATTGTAGGCTCCTGAACGTCGTCGGCGCGGTCCGACATCCCAGGAGAGACGAGATGAAGATCTGAACTCGCACAACGTGACGCGACAACGCACAAGCAACCAACGCAGCAACCCCTATGCTAGATCCAACTCGACACGCGATCCCATCGAACGAACCGCGCCGCTCGGAGTGCGGCACGAAGAACGGCGCTGGTACGACGTCCAGCCCTGAACAGCAGCGCCGCGCTCGCCAGGGCGCGCCTCGCGCGGCGATGAGCCAGCGGTCGCACGGCGCGCCCTCGCGGAGGGTGCCGCGATGAGGCTCATGCGAACCATGGCCGGCTGGCTGCTCGGGCACATCGATCCAAGGGAGCCGCTCGGCAGCTCGCTCATCAACGCCATCTCCCGGCTCCCCATCCACCTCGCCGCAGACGCCGTGTGCCTCCGAAGGAACGCGGACTCTGGCGCGCTCGAGGTGCTCTTGACCCGGCGAGGAGCGTCGGAGTCGGGCCCAGGACAGTGGTGCTGCCCCGGGAGCGTCCTGTCGCCGGGCGAGCAGCCCGAGCAGGTCCTCCATCGGGTCGGGATGACGATCTCCGATTTCACGTTCGTCGGCGACTACTTCTCGGCCGCCGCGCGCGGCTGGATGCTCTCCCGGGTCCACCAGGCGAAGCTCGCCGAGGTCCCGGCCACCGGCGCCTGGTGGCCCGTCGAGCAGCTGCCGAACAACATGGTGCCCAAGCATCGGGAGCAGGTCATCCCGATGGCGATCAAGGCCTTCCACGCCCAGCACGCGAAGCTCGCGCAGAAGGTCGCCCCCGCACCGCTCACGTGAGCCGCGCGCCGCGGGGCGCTCGCCGGCACCGGCGATGTAGAGCCCGCACACACCCGTGAAGGAAGCGTGGGGGGTCCGCGCCGACCGTCCGCTCCGGACGCGCGCAGCCGGCCGCTGGGGTTCGCGCGCCGCCTGGGCTATTCTGCGGGGTACGGCTGCGGATCCCGGCGGCGGCGCTCTCCGCGGGTGATTCCGCAGGAACATGGAATCCATGACGGTCGACAAGACAGCTCTCATCGTGGGAGGAACGGGCCTGGTCGGCGGCCACTGCCTGCGCCTCCTCGTGCAGCAACCCGCGTACGCGCGGGTCGTCGCCCTGCTACGCCGCCCGGCCCCGATCGAGGATCCGCGGCTCTCCCAGCGCATCGTCGACTTCGAGCAGCTGGACGGCGCGGACTTCGCCGGCGTGACCGACGTGTTCTGTGCGCTCGGGACGACGATCGCCAAGGCCGGCTCCGAAGAGGCCTTCCACCAGATCGACTATCGTTACCCGATCACCGTCGCCAGGCTCGCCGAGAAGGCGGGGGTGAAGCAGCTCATCCTTGTCTCCTCGGTGGGCGCCGATCCGCGCTCGACGAGCTTCTACCTGCGCGTGAAGGGCGAGCTCGAGCAGGAGCTCTCGGCCGCGAGCTTCGCGTCGGTCCACGTCCTGCGCCCGAGCCTGCTCCTCGGAGAGCGGGGCGAGGTCAGGAGGGGCGAGGCCATCGGCGTCGCGGCGGCGCAGACGCTCCGGTTCACGATGAAGGGCGGCCTCCGCAGGTACCGCCCGATCGACGCGAGGACCGTCGCCGGCGCGATGGTCGCGGCCGCGCTCCAGGGGAGCCCCGGCCGCCACGTCTATCACTTCGACGACATGGAGACGCTCGCCAAGGGCATCGGCGTCGTCCAGGCCTGATCGGCCGGCCCGCAGGGCGACCCCCGCGCCGCCATGGCGCCGCCACCGCCGGCGCGACGCAAGCGCGCGGAAATGCTAGGGCTCGCGGCGGGCACGGCGCTCGCTCGACGCTGCCGCCATGGTCTTCGCCGAGCCCCCCTTGCCGACCGTGACCGAGCGCCTCGCCTCCTCCCTGCTGCGCCCCCCGGAAAACCCGCCCCCGTCGATCGACGCCGTGCTCGCGGATCGGTTCGGCATCGCGGCGTTCCGGCCGTGGCAGCGCGAGGCGATCGACGCCCTGCTCGGGGGCGCGGGACGCGTCCTCGTCGTCGCGCCGACCGGCGGCGGCAAGTCGCTCTGCTATCAGCTCCCAGCCGTCGCCCTGCCCGGCACGACGCTCGTCCTGAGCCCGCTGATCTCCCTGATGGAAGATCAGGTGCGCGCGCTCGATGCGCGGGGCATCCCCGCGACGTTCATCGCCTCCAGCCTCTCGCGCGAGGAGAGCGGCCGGCGCCTCGGCGCCCTCCGCCGCGGCGAGTACAAGCTCGTCTACGCCGCGCCCGAGCGCCTCGCCCTCGACAGCTTCCTCGATGCGCTCGCCGCGAGCCGGCTCTCGCTCGTCGCCGTCGACGAGGCGCACTGCATCGTCCAGTGGGGGCACGACTTCCGGCCCGACTACCTGCGCATCGGCGCCGCGATCGCGCGGCTCCGCCCGCCCCGGGTCCTCGCCTGCACCGCGACCGCGACCCCCGACGCGCGCGACGAGATCATCCGGCGGCTCGGCTGGCCGCTGCGCCCGTCCGACGGCGACGACGGCGGCGCCGCGGGCGGGCACGGGCCCGAAGGGCCGCCGCCCACGGTCATCCTGCGCGGCTTCGCCCGGCCCAACCTCCACCTGCAGGTCTCCGCGGTGGACGGCCCGCGCGAGGCCGGTCTCCGCACGGCGCGCGCGCTCCTGGACGCCCTCGGCGACCCCGGGCGGCCCCGCGGCGCGGGCATCGTCTACGCCGCCACCCGCAAGGGGGCGGAGCGCCTCGCCGAGACGCTCCGCGACGCCGGCTGGGACGCCGAGGCCTACCACGCCGGCCTCGCCCCCGAGTCGCGCGCGCGCCTCTCGGCCGGGTTCGCCGATCGCAGCCTCTCCGTGGTCGTGGCCACGAACGCCTTCGGCATGGGCATCGACCGCCCCGACGTGCGCCTCGTCGTGCACGCCCAGCCGCCGTCGTCGATCGAGGCCTATTACCAGGAGGTCGGCCGCGCCGGCCGCGACGGCGACCCGGCCCGCGGCCTCCTCCTGTTCGCGCCCGCGGACATCGCGCTGCGCCGCCGGCTCTGCCAGCTCGGCGACGGCGGCGCCGAGGCGAACGCCGACGACGCCGCGCGCGCGTGGGGGCTCTTCCGCGAGCTGCTCCGCTACGTCGACGCCGCGACGTGCCGGCACGACTTCATCCTCCGCTACTTCGGCGACGAGGCCGAGTCGCTCGGCGGCTGCGGCCACTGCGACGTCTGCCTCGAGGTCGACGCCCTCGAGGCGAGCGACCCGGCGGCGCTCGCCCGCGACAACGACCTCGTGCGCCGCGCGCTCGCCGGCGTCGCGCGGGTGAAGGGCGGCGCCGGGATGCAGGCGATCGCGTCGATGCTCATCGGCGAATCGAACGAGCGCGTCCGCCGCATGGGGCTCGATCGGCTCTCCACCTTCGGCGTCCTCGAGGGGAAGCGACTCGACGAGGCCATGTCGATCCTGCGCGTGCTGCTCGCCAACGCCTGGATCGACCTCACGACCGGCGAGTTCCCCGTCCCCCTGATCACGTCGGCGGGCTGGCGCGTGATGCGCGGGGAGGTGCCCACCCGGGTGCGGCTCCCGCCCCCCGCCGCGCGCCGCAGGCCGCTGCGCCGCGCGGCGCCGGGCCCCTCGCCCGCCGCGCGCCGCGCGACGGCCGCGCTCTCCGCGCCGGCGCGCACGCCGACGGCCGCGCTCTCCGCGCCGGCGCGCACGCCGACGGCCGCGC
>JAICEP010000222.1 GCA_025924095.1 Sorangium sp. | reverse complement strand
GCCCGGGGCACACCCGCACTGGACCGGGGCCCTGTTCGGCGTTTTCGGCGCCCTGCCGTAACCCCTCACGCCTCGCACCTAAAACGTCGAGGTGGGCCCGCATCCGACGCGGGTGAGCCCCGCTCACGTTCAGAGGCCGCCGACGGCGGGCACCGGTTGCGGCTTTCCGGCGTGGATGACCGCGCACCGGACGGTGGTCGACGACGTCGGCGCGCTCGCACGCCCGCCCCCGAGGACGAGCGTGCCGAAGATGTTGCGCGCCGCGGCATCGACCTCCGCGGCGCCGCGCGGCGGAACCGGGTTCCCGCTCGCGTCGAACACCGTCACGGCCTGCACGACGCCGCGGGCGATCTCGCCCTCCGGGAAGGACATCATCACCGTGATGCGGACGTAGGCCGACGCGCCCTCGACGATCCCGAAGCTGTGCGGCTTCTTCGCGAAGGCTCCGCAGAAGCCGCTCGTGCCCATGCCGCCGTTCGGGCCGTAGTTCGCCGACGCCCACTGCCCGACGTTGACCGTGAGCCCGCTGTCGCCCGAGCCCTGCGCGTACTGGACGCACTGAGCGAGCGCGGGGTCCCAGATCGCGCCCGTCGGGCATCGCCCCACCTTGGCGCAAGCCTGACCGGTCCAGACCTCGTCGCGCGCGCAGGTCTGCGAGAGCGGGACGCACGCGGCGGTCGGGCCGTCGACGATGAGCTCCTGGCCGGGCGGGCATCCGAGCTTCTGCCCGGCGCCGATGGCGACCCCGGCGTTGGTCGCCACCTGCTCGCGCGACACGCAGAGGCCTGTGCTCTGGTCGATCTCGTCGCCTGGCCGGCAGCGGTCGGGGGCGCACCCGCCGGCCTCGTGGTGGCGACCCACGCCGCAGTAGGCGTTCGCCGCCTGGGGCGTGAGGCACTGGCCCGCGATCGCGAGGTAGCCCTTCAGGCAACGGCAGCGGTTCTGGTTTGTGTCGAAGGCAGCTCCGTCGCTGCACGACGAGATCGAGCAGCGGCAGCTGCTGCCCTGGCAGATCTTGAGGAAGCAGGAGTTCTCCGGGCACCCGATGAGGACCGCCGGCGCGAGCGCGAGCAGCACGATCGAGAGCGCGGTGGGGGCGAGGCCGAACGAGCCGGACCGCATGGGGTGACCCTACCCGATCCGCTCGGGCCGGGAAACTCGCGGGGCGACGCGCGGCCGTACGCGCAACGCCCGGCGGGCGTGGCCGACGTACCGGCGGCCGGGGTGGTGTGGTACGGGGTGTCGCCGTCCGCGCGGAGATTCCGCCGCGCCGGTCCACATCAAGCCATGCTGCCCATCTACATCGAAGGTTCGCCTGAGTTCGATTCCACCCTGTCGGCCCTGCGCACCCGCGGCACGGGCGATCTCGCGAACGTCACGCCTGCGGTGACCGAGATCATCGACAACGTGCGGCGCGGGGGCACGTCCGCCGTCCTCCGCTACATCGAGACGTTCGAGCGGAGGACGTCGAAGGCGCTCGTCCGCCATGCGGGGCCCGAGGCGGAAGGCGGCTTCGGCGGGGCCGAAGCGCTCGCGCGGCTGCCGCCGGACGTCCGCGCCGCGCTCGAGACCGCGGCCGCGAGGATCGCGCGTTACCATGAGCGCCAGCGCGACGCGGGCGACCTCGGGCCCGCGGACGCCGCGGCGAACGGGCCCCCGCTGCAAGCCGGCTTCAGCTACGAGGAGGAGGGCGTCCTCCTGGGCATGCGCGTACGCCCCCTGCGTCGGGTCGGCGTCTACGCGCCGGGCGGCAAGGCCCGCTACCCCTCGAGCGTGCTGATGTCGGCCATCCCCGCGCGCATCGCCGGCGTGCGCGAGATCGTCCTCGCGAGCCCGTCGGCCGACGACGCCACGCTCGCCGCGGCGCACCTCTCCGGCGTGACGACCCTGCTCGACTCGGGGGGAGCGCAGGCGATCGCGGCCATGGCCTACGGGCTCCCGGAGCTCGCGTCGGTCGACAAGATCGTGGGGCCCGGTAACGCCTATGTCGCCTGCGCGAAGCGGCTCGTCTTCGGCGACGTGTCGATCGATGGCATCACCGGGCCGAGCGAGATCCTGGCGCTCGCCGATGACACCGCGGATCCGCGGCTCGTCGCGGCCGATCTGCTCTCACAGGCCGAGCACGACGAGGCGTCCTACGCTCTCCTCGCGACGACCTCGGCCCAGCTGGCGGAGGCGGTCGCGCGCGAGCTCGACGCAGCGCTCCCCGAGCTCACGCGGCGCACGATCGTGCAGGCGTCGCTCTCGACGCACGCCGCTGCGCTCGTCGTCGGCTCGCGCGCTCGCCTCGCCGAGGTCGCGGATCAGCTCGGGGTCGAGCACGTCGCCTTCCACGTCACCGACCCCGAGGGGCTGTTCTCGGAGATCGGCACGCTCGGCGCGGCGCTGCTCGGCAGCCTCACCCCGGTCGCCGCGGGCGACTACCTCGCGGGGCCCTCCCACGTGCTCCCGACCGGGGGCTCGGCCCGCTTCGGATCGCCGCTCGGGGTCTACGACTTCGTGATACGCGCCAGCCTCATCCGTTACTCGAGCGCGGCGCTGCAGGCGCAGGGCCCGACCATCGAGAAGCTGGCGCAGACGGAGGGCCTGCAGGCGCACGCCCGCGCCGTGTCGCTCCGCCTCGCGATCGCGGCCGAAGGCCCGGCAGCGAAGCGCGGCGCGCCGCAGTCCTGACGCCTCGCGCTGCCGTCGAGCGCGCCGCGCCCACCGAGGCGCGGCGCCTCGAGGGCGGCGTGGGCGCTTCGAGCACGCGCTAGCTCCTGCGCCTGGCTCGGCGCGCCCCGTTCCCCTCGGCGGCAGACGCGTGATCACCCGCCGCCCCCTCGGGCGCGCGGGCTCACTCGACGCGGAGGTAGCCCCCGTTGATCAACTTCATCACGGATTGCGCGGTCTCCAGGTCCGTCGCGGGGCTCTTGTTGAGGACCATCGCGAGGTGCCCGTGGTTGTAGACGACCTGGAGGACGTCCAGATCGACGGGCGAGAGATCGCGGAGCAGCGGCTTGAGCGGCTGGGGAATGACCAGGCGCGCCGACAGATCCGGGAGCTGGTGGCGGATGTTGTTCAGCTCGTCGATCTGCCGGAGCCCCTCCATGAGGAGCTCCTGCACCGTCGCGCTGATCTCGCCGGTCATGACCCGCTCCTCGGCCTGCTCCAGATCGAACGTCCCGCCGACCCACGTGAGGATCCGGTAGACGCTCTTGAGCGGCGGGACGTCGGTCAGATCGTTGATCGTCGCAAAGGTCACGATGCCCTTGCGCAGGTAGATCTTGCCGACGTCGTCGTCGGAACGGACGACGAGGACTCCGCTCTTCTTCGATGTGCCGAAGAGCTGAAGCAGATCGGGGAGCGGGATCTCGTCGATCGACCCGGACATCGACCGGGTCTGACCGCTCCTGAGCGAGGGCTCGTCCATCCGGCGGCGCGCCGGGGGCGCGCTCGGATCGGTGGAGACGACCTTGAGGATGCTGGTGCCGATGAGCACCCGATCGCCCTCCTTCAGGGTCGTCTTCTTGATCTTCTCGCCGTTGACGAACGTGCCGTTCGTCGAGCCGAGATCCTCGATCACGATCTGCTGTTCGGTACAGGCAATCCGGGCATGGCGCCGGGAGACCATGTCCTCGACGAGGACCATGTCGAGGTCGCTGGAGCGACCTACGACGATCTCCTGCTGCTCCCCGAGGGGGAACTCGCCGCCTTGGTACTTCCCGGAGATGAAGCGCAACGCCAGTTGCCGCGTTGCCGACACCTTGGGAGCGTGGTTATCCATCGCAGGGGGAGTAGAAACCTTCGGGCGCTACGCGAGCGCCAGCAGGGGGCAAAGTCTAGTTTCACCGAGCAAAGATGGTCAAGAGATCCGGGTGGTTCTTTCAAATGAGTTGGCTCGTTCGTCCTAACGCAGCGCGCTGCCCTCGGCCCCCCCCCCTCCCCTGAGCCCCCTCGGACGCCCGCCCGGGCAGCGCCCGAAGGGGGCGTAAATGCATCCAAATCTGCGGGAAACAGGCCGCTTCGCATCGCCCGGGCGGCCGGCTTCCGGGTCTTTCTTGGCGGGGCGCCGGGCGGCCTCGGCGCCGGAGACAGCGGCCGCTCGGCTTATTGCCCTTGCTTTCATGCCCGGCATGTTGAACGGCCTCGGCGTGAGCTCCGAAGCGACGCAACGCACCCTTGCTGCAGGCGATCCGCTGGGCACGCACCGCGTGCTCGATCCACCGGGGGCCCTGCCGCAGCCGGCAGAGCGGCTGGACGCCGACGCCTCGCGAAGCTTCGAGACCGAGCTCGTCGTCGATGTGGAGACGCTGAACATCGACGCAGCGAGCTTCCGTCAGATGGAGGATGCCTCCGGCAGCCCGGACGGCGTCGCGCGGCTCGTCCTCGAGACCGTGGCGCGCCGTGGCAAGCAGCACAACCCGGTCACCGGCTCGGGCGGCATGCTGCTCGGCGTCGTGCGCCGGGTCGGCTCGCTGGCAGCGCACCGCGGCGTCTCCGTCGGCGACCGCATCGCGACGCTCGCGTCGCTGTCGCTGACGCCGCTCTCGCTCCGCCGGATCGTCGCCGTGCGGCCCGCGTCCGCGCAGCTCGACGTCGAGGGCACCGCGATCCTCTTCGCGTCGGCGCCGCTCGCGCGGATGCCGACCGACATGCCCGAGCGGCTCGCCCTCGCGCTGCTCGACGTCGCGGGCGCGGCGCCCCAGGTGGCGCGCCTCGCCGGCCCAGGCGACACCGTGGCGGTGCTCGGCGCGGGCGGGAAGTCGGGTCTCCTGTGCGCGGCCGAGGCGCGGCGCCGCGTCGGCCGCGGCGGGCGCGTGATCGGGATCGAGGCGTCTCCGGGGTTCGCCGCCGACCTGCGCGCGCTCGCGCTCTGCGATCACGTCGCGGTCGTCGACGCGCGCGACCCCCTCGCGGTGCGCGACGCCGTGCTGCCGCTCACGGGCGGCGCGGGCGCCGATCTCACGCTCTCGTGCGTGAACGTCCCCGGGGTGGAGCTCAGCGCGATCGTCGCCACGCGCGACCGCGGCAAGACGTACTTCTTCGCGATGAGCACGAGCTTCACCGCCGCCGCCCTCGGGGCCGAGGGGATCGGCAAGGACGTGGACCTCTACATCGGCAACGGCTACGCGCACGGCCACGCCGATCACACGCTCGCGCTCGTGCGCGAGCACCCCGCGCTCGCGGCGCTCATGTCGTCGCGCTACGGCTGAGCGCACGCGGGGGCGCAGCGCGAACCGGCGCGCGCGCCTCGGCGCCGCCGGGGACACCGCGGCGCCGGCTTCAGCCGGGCCGATTCTGAGCTGTCGGCTCGCCCGCCGAGGGCGCCGTCGCCGGCGCGCCCAGCTTGTCGACGGCGGCCGGGAGGATCACGGCGAAGGTGCTCCCCTTCCCTTCGTACGAGCGGACCTCGATGCGACCGCCGGCGCTCTGCGCGATGCGCTGGCTGATCGACAGCCCGAGCCCCGTCCCCTTGTCCTTCGTGGTGAAGAACGGCAGGAAGATGTTCGCGAGCACCTTCTGGGAGATGCCCGGGCCGTTGTCGGTGACGTTGAGCTCGACGAACGGCTCGTCCGAGCCGGAGCCGGGCCGCGTGCCGCGGCCGAAGCGGACGCGCGTGGAGATGACCACCTTGCCCCGGCCCTTCATGGCCTGGACGGCGTTGCGGAACAGGTTCATCAGCACCTGCCGCAGCTGCTCGGGATCGATGGCGACCCGGGGGAGATCGGGGTCCAGCGTGACCTCGACCTCGAGCTGGTCGTTCCTGCGCTCGATCGAGAGCACCTGCAGGGTGCGGCGCACGATCGCGTTCACGTCGGTCGGGACGACCGAGCCCTGCGCCGGCCGCGCGAGATCGAGCACCGAGCCCACGACGCGGTCGAGCCGATCGACCTCCTCGAGGATGATCCCGATGAACTCGCGCGACGCCGGGTCGATCTGCGTCTCCGGCACCGGATCGGCGAGCAGCTGCGCCGCCCCCTTGATCGCGCCGAGCGGGTTCCTGATCTCGTGCGCGAGCCCGGCCGCCATCTGGCCGAGGAGCGCGAGCCGGTCTCGCTCCTTCATCTGCGCGTAGAGGCGCGAGTTCTCCAGGACGACGCCGATCTGCGCGGCGAGCGTCTCGAGCAGGGTCAGCTCCTCGGGCGAGAACGCGTCGCGCACGCGGGAGTCCGCCACGACGAGGAGCCCGATCGGCTCGCCCTGCTCATCGCGCGCGCACAGCACCACGCCCGAGCAGAGGCTGCCGAGCACCTCGGCCGCCGCGAGCACCGCGTCCTCGGGGACCTGGGGCCGCACCTCCGTCCGCCTCGCGAAGTTGCCGTCGTCGTCCGCGTCGCTGCGGCTGCGGCGCGCCCGCCGCTCGCGCGCCTCGCGCTCGAGCTCCTCCATCGCGAGGGGCCCGCGATCGAGGCGATCGAGCAGCGCCCGCGCCGTCGCCACCTCGATCCGCTCGGGGACCCGCGGCCCGAGCGAGGTGAGGCGGTCGAAGCCGGTCCCGTCCTGATCGCGCAGGTAGAGCGCCGCCGCCGTGACCCGGCGCGACTGCTCGAGCGCGCTCATCACGATCGAGCCCATCTCCTCGACCTCGAGCGTGTGCACGAGACGACGCCGCGCCTCCGCGAGCGAGCGATCCAGATCGAAGCGCTCCCGCAAGAAGACGCGCTGGAGCTGCTCCTCGACGCGCTCGCGCAGCGGATCGAAGAGCACCAGGATCACGATCGCGGCGAGCACCGCGTTCAGGTACATCGTGTTGAAGCCGCCGATGAACGTGAGCAGGAGATAGAAGATCAGCGCGATCAGGAACGCGACCGCCGTGGCGACGAGCAGGCGCGCGAGCATCTCGTAGGCGTCGAGCAGGCGCTCGTGCCGCAGGGCCTGGGCGAGGAGGAACAGGAACACGATCGAGAGCGCCGCGCCGACGGGCGGCGGCTCCGCGCCGAGGAACCAGGCGAAGTCGGCGACGCTGGCGAGCGCGGCGAGCGCGCCGATCACCACGAGGAACCGCACGCGCCGCTGCGTCGCGCGCGAGGAGCTCTGCTTGCCGCGCTGGCCGAGCGTGTACAGCCCCGCGGTGAGCAGCGCGAAGACATAGAGGAAGATGCAGCCGCGCGTGAGCCAGTCGAGCCACGAGCCCGGCTCCCGGCTCATCAGCGCGAGGATGAACAGCGGGATGACGAGCACCCCCGCGAACCGGAGCAGCCGCGAGCGCCGGTCCCCGTCGTGGGGGATCATCGCCTCGAAGAGCTGCAGCGCGAACTGCGGGAGCAGCACGGCGAGGATCGCCGTGAAGCGCTCCCAGATGGAGGCCTGAAAGAAGCCGAAGAGCGACTGGGAGAGGTACCAGAGCCCGACGTCGGCGGCGAAGGCGGCGAAGAAGAGGTGGACTCGCCGGACGCGGCCTCGCAGCAGCGTCGAGGCCGCGATGGCGAGGGCCAGGGCCCCGCAGACCAGGGTCGTCCGTGTGCGGAGATCGATCCCGAGCGGCGCCACGCGCGAAGGCTACCGCAGCGAGCCGCGCGGCAACCCCAAAACGCGCCGGGGCGCGGCGGCGCCGGGCGCGGCGGCGCGGCGACGAAGGCGCGGCCCCGGCGCGCGGCTCAGCGCGTCCCGTCGCTCTCGGACGAGGTCTTGTCGGAGCCGTCCGTGCTCCCCTGGGCGTGCCAGGGGAGCGGCTCCGGCATGTGCGAGTCCTTCGACCGCGCGTACGTGCGGGTCCGCGAGCTCCCCTCGCCGGCGGACGGATGCGCCGCCTCGCGCAGCCTGAGCTGCGGCCGATTCGCCGGATCGACGACGGGAGCGTCGGCGTCGCGCTCGACGTTCTCCCCATCAGCGCCCCATCCAAGCGCCTCGTCGGAGGTCATCGAATCGAGCTCACTCCACGCGTCGCTCGCCTGCTCGTCGCGCTCCCCGGGCGCGAGCGCACACCCCGCGAGCAGCACGGGGGCGGACAGCGCAAGCGCGAGGCCCCCGGACAGCCAACCCCTCCTGCAACGTCGCATCACTTCAGTCCTCCGACGTCCCGCCAAAGCCATACTGTTTCACAAGCTGGGAAAGACGTGGTCTCTTCATACCCAAGAGCACCGCGGCGCGCGTGATATTCCCGCGACTTTCGTCGAGCGCCCGGGCGATACACTCGCGCTCGATCTCGCGCTTCATGTCGCTCAGGCTGACCCCTCCTCGGACATGCGCGTACGCGAGCTCCAGCGGCGTGCGATCCATGGGCATCGACGGGGCATGAGACTCAGGCTCCACCCGCTCTGGCGCCGACGAGCGGGGACCGCTCGACGGCTCGGCGGCAGGAATAGCAGGCTGCATGCCATGCCTCGATGTCGCCGGAGCGCTCGCCGGCTCCAGGGCCTCGAGGACCCGCAGCCCCTCGACGTTCGCCGTGAAGTCCTCGAGATCGATCACCTCGCCGTCCGCGAAGATCGCCGCGGCGCGCAAGGCGTTCTCGAGCTCGCGCACGTTGCCCGGCCAGGCGTGCTGCGAGAGGGCCGAGACGGCCCTGCTGGAGAGGCGCTTCGGCGCGGTGCCGCGCTCGGCGGCGATCCGCTCCAGGATCGCCGCGGCGATCACCGGCACGTCGCGCGGCCGCTGCCGGAGCGCCGGGACCTCCAGGACGACCTGCTGGAGGCGATAGTAGAGATCTTCCCGGAACTCGCCCCGGGCGACCATTGCACGCAGATCGCGGTGGGTGGCGCAGAGGATCCGGACGTTGGCGCGCAGCGGGGTGACACCCCCGACCCGCTCGAAGGTCCTGTCCTGCAGGACGCGGAGCAGCGCGACCTGCGTGCGCGGCGAGATGTCGCCGATCTCGTCGAGGAACAGCGTTCCTCCCTCGGCGATCTCGAAGCGCCCGCGACGGCGCGACGCCGCCCCGGTGAACGCCCCCTTCTCGTGTCCGAACAGCTCCGAGAGCAGCAGCGTCTCGACCAGGGCGGCGCAGTTCACCTTGATCAGCGGCCCGCCCCGCCCGCTCGCCTCGTGAATCGCCTCGGCGACGAGCTCCTTGCCGGTGCCGCTCTCGCCGTGGATCAGCACGGTCGCGTCGCTCGCGCCGACCTTCTCGACCTGGTGGAGGAGGCTGAGCAGCGCGGGCGCCGTCCCCACCAGCCGCTTGATCGCGGGGGCAACGGCCGACGGCCGGTGCGCGCGCGCGGCGACCCGCGCGCACCCGGAGCACGCGCTCGATCCGCACAGCTCGCACCCCCTCGGCTCCGCCTCGGCGGCGATGCGCGCGCACACCTCCAGCCGGGCGAGCTCCGCGAAGGTCCGGCGCGCGAGGTACCTGCGCGCGATCTCGGGAGGGAGCGAGGCGGCGATGCGATCGCGGAGCAGGGTCGCCGCCGCGAGGTGCGATCCCGTGGCCGCGGCGTCGTCCGGCGCGCGCGGCGGCCGGCCCCCGGACGCCGAGGCGTGGTGGAGCAGCACGTGCGCCTCCAGGGCGCGCTCGCGGCCGTGGTCCTTCCGCGAGAGCGCGAGCGCCTCGGCGGCGAGCTGCCCGAACGGCTCGCCGGCGGCGCGCGCGCGCAGCGCCTCGAGCAGCGCGACCTCGGCGACGTGGCGGTCGGACTTCGCCTCGGCGCGCGCCGCCTTGATCATCTGCGCGGCGAGCAGGAGGTCGCCGTCGTCGAGCGCGATGCGCGCCGCGACCGCGTAGCACTCGCCGAGCTTCGGACCGGCGCCGTACGTGAAGGCGGCGCGGAGCTCCTCCCCGGCGTCGTGGGTGCGGCCGCGCTCGAGGTGGATCTGCGCCGCGACGTAGGCCACGTGCGTGATCCACACGCCGGGGATGCCAGGGCCGGAGACCTTGCGCGCGAACGCGAGCGCCTGCTCGGCCTCCTCGATGAGCCCGAGCTGGAGCCGGATCTCCGCGAGGTTCGCGATGAGGTTCACGAGCGCGACCTTGTCGCCGATCTTGCGGAAGATGCCGATCGCGCGCTCGAAGAGGCGCAAGGCCTCCGGGTACTCGTGCTTCAGGTTGGCGATGACCGCGAGGTTCGTCAGCGCGTAGCCGGTCGCCATGCGCTCGCCGCGCCGCTCGCCGTCGTCGAGCACCGCCGCGAGCATCGCGCGCGCCTCGTCGAGCCGGCCCCTGGAGAGCAGCGCGATGGCGCGGTTCAGCCGGGCGCGCAGCTCGCTCACGTGCTCGCCGGCGCGCGCCGCCTCCCACGCGTCGGCCGCGAAGTGCCGCTCCGCCTCGGACCAGGCCTGCTGCGTGAGGAGCAGCTTGCCAAGGATGTTGCGCGCCTGGAGGCGCGTCACCGTCTCGCCCGCGCCGGCGAGCCCCTCCTCCGCGTGCGCCTTGGCGGCCTCGAGATCGCCCGTCTTGCAGCAGAGCTCCGCCACCTCCACGGCGCCGCGCGACCGCTCCTCGGGCGTGGCCGCGGCGGCCACCGCACG
>JAICEP010000221.1 GCA_025924095.1 Sorangium sp. | reverse complement strand
TTCCCCCCGGGGATCGAGCCGGCCTAGGTCGAATGAGCGCTCCCAGCGACCCCCAAGGTTGGCGCAAGTACCGCCCCATCGCCGAGATCGGCAGGGGCGGGATGGCCGACGTCTGCCTCGCGGTCGCCCGCGGTCCGGCCGGCTTCAACAAGCTGGTCGTGCTGAAGAGGGCGCGGGTCGAGCTCTGCGAGGACGCCGAGATCCTCGCCATGTTCCTCGACGAAGCGCGCCTCGCGGCCCGGCTCAACCATCCGAACGTCGTGCAGACGTACGAGGTGGGCGAGGACGGCGAGCGGCTCTTCATCGCCATGGAGTACCTCGACGGCCAGCCGCTCAGCCAGCTCCGCACCCGCGTGGGGTTGACCGATCTGTCGCTCCCCGTTCAGGTGCGGATCCTGACCGACGCGCTCGCCGGGCTCCATTACGCGCACGAGCTGCGCGATTTCGACGGCACGCCCATTCACGTGGTCCACCGCGACGCGAGCCCGCAGAACATCTTCGTCACCTACGACGGCGTCATCAAGGTCGTCGATTTCGGGATCGCGAAGGCGGCAGATTCGTTGTCCGAGACGCGCGCCGGCATGCTCAAGGGCAAGGTGGCCTACATGTCGCCGGAGCAATCGCGAGGCGAGCGCGTGGACCGTCGCTCCGACGTCTTCTCCGTCGGCGTGATCCTCTGGGAGGCCATCGCGGGGAGGCGGATGTGGAAGGGCTACAACGACCTCGCGATCCTGGGACGGCTCGGCCTGGGCGAGCTCCCGGATCTCCGGGTAGCGGCGCCGCACGTCGACCCCGAGCTCGAGCGGATCTGCCGCCGGGCGCTCGCGCCGGCGCTCGGCGAGCGCTACGCCACCGCGGCCGAGCTGCACGCGGATCTCGAGCGCTGGCTCCGCGAGCACCACCATGGAATGAGCGCCCGCGAGGTAGGCGCGTTCGTGGCGGAGCGGTTCGCGGACGATCGCGCGCGGATCCAGCAGCTCGTCGAGGAGCAGCTGCGCGACGTGCGCTGGTCCGGCAGCTACGCGAAGGTCACGATCGCGGACCTGCCGAAGATCGGCGCCGGTCCGGTGTCGATGACCCCGACCTTGACGGCCCCCGCGGCGTTCAGCCCGTCGGACGCGAGCTCGATGCCGCCCTCGGTGAGCTCGACGGGGACGGGGCAGACTGGGCAAGCCGGGCACAGCGTGCGCGCCTCGCGCTCGATCCGGGTGGTGGCCGCGACCGCGATCGCCTTCCTCCTCGCCGGGGGCGTCGTGGCGGCTGGCATCCTGCGTCCGCCGCCGTCTCGCACGGCTCCGGTCGCCCCCCTCGAGGCGCTCACCGCTCCTCCGACGGTGGCGGCGGCACCTTCCCCGCAGCAGGAGGAGGTGCGCCTCGTGGTCCGCGTCTCGCCCGCGGGGGCGCGGCTACTCCTCGACGGAGCGCCGCTGTCGAGCGGCGGTTACGAGGGCCAGCTCGTCAAGGACGGGCGCGTGCACCTCGTCCGCGCCGAGGCCCCGGGTTTCCTTGCGCAGGAAGAGATGATCACGGCGAGCAACGATCTCGTCGTGAAGCTCGTGCTGGAGCGCGATCCGGGCGCGCTGCGAGGAAGATCGGCGCCGATCGCCCGGAGCACGCCGGCGCAGGTGGCCACCGCGGCCTCCTCGCCGGCCGAGACGCCGCCGCCTGCCCCGCTGCGCGGCGACGAGAAGCGGGGGCGCGGAATCGACCTGGAGAGCCCCTACGCCCGATGACGACCTCGCGAGTCTTCGCCCTCGCCGCCGCGGCGGTGGTCTTCGGTCTTCCGGGCGGCGCGTTCGCCCGGCCAGCCGACGGGACCGCCGAGGCCGACGCGCGCTTCCGGCGAGGCGTCGAGCTCTACAAGGAGACCGATTACGGCGCGGCGCTCACCGAGTTCCGCCGCGCCTACGCGCTCGCGCCCGCGTATCAGGTGCTCTACAACGTCGCGGGGGCGTGTTACCAGCTCAGGGATTACGCCTGCGCGCTGCGCGCCTTCGAGCGGTACCTGACCGACGGCGGCGCGCAGATCGCGGCCGACCGGCGGGCCGAGGTCGAGCGGGACATCGCCGTGCTGCGGGGCCGCGTCGTGACCGTCGCGCTCTCGACCTCGGTGCCCGACGTGGAGATCGCCGTCGACGACGTCCCGGTGGGCAGGACCCCGCTCGCCGAGCCGTTGCTGATGAGCGCCGGGCGGCGGCGCATCGTCGCCGCAGCGGCGGGCCGCCCGGCCGTCACGCGGGTCATCGATGTGGCCGGCGGCGATCGGGTCGAGCTCAGTCTCGAGATCCCCGACGCGCACGCCCAGCAGGCCGTGAGCGCCGGCCCGCGCCTCGTCGCGCCCTCGCGAGAGCAGCCCCGCGTCGCCAAGGACCGAGCTCCTCGCCGGGAGCGGAGCGTGCCCGTCCTGCCCTGGATCGCGACCGGCGCTCTCGCCGCGGGCGCGGCGGTCACCGGGGTCCTCGCGCTCGGCGCTTCGAGCGATCTCGACACCGAGCTCGGCGCCTTCCCGGGCGATGCTCCGGCGATCGAGCGCGAGCGGACCCGGACCGCGACGCTCGCGCTCACCGCCGATCTGCTCGCGGGCGCCGCGGTGATCGCCGGCGGGGTCGCGCTCTATCTCACCGTGGCCGGCGGCCCGGCGCGTCCCGGCGGAGCCCACGCCTCGTCGCCCTCGATCCGGGCCGCGATCGCTCCGTCGTCCTTCCGGCTCCTCTGCGCCTTCTAGGGCGGCGCGCGTGATGCAACGGCAGCCCTTCGCAGCGCACCAGCCGGGCCTCACGCGGCGGTCACCGCGCGCGCGCGGCGCCTGCCTGGGCGCGGCGCTCTCGCTCGCGCTCGCTTCCTGCTCGGTGCTCGTCGAGCAGCGGGATCGGCAGTGCGCCACGGACGCCGACTGCGCGCGGTTCCCCGGCGCCCGGTGCGACCTCGGCGGGCACGTTTGCGTACCTGCGGACGGCGTCTCGCCGGGCGGGTGCGACGGCGACGACGGTTGCTACAGCTGCACGCCGACGACGAACGAGCAGCTCCTCAACGCCTGCACCGACGCGGCGTGCCGGCCGTTCGACAGCGGGAGGCTCGAGAACCTTCGCGACGGCGGGCTTCCCCCTTTGCCGGAGCCAGGAGCGGGCGGGGGTCGCTGACCCACGCGCGGATGCGATGCGACGATGATGCGCCATCGGATGTTCCAATCCTGTCCGATCCTCCACCCCGCCGCGGCGTTGCTCGGCGCCCTGGCCGTGGCGTCGCCCGCGGCGGCGCAGCCGGCCGTGCCGTGCTCCTCGCTGCCGTTCCCGGTCTACGTCACCGGATCGAGCGCGGTGAAGCCGTTCCTCGCCGAGCTCGCGAAGGTGCTCAGCGCGTCGACGCCCCCCATCTCCGTCGTCTACCAGGGGCAGGGCTCGTGCTCCGGGGTCACCGCGTTCTTCGACGGCGCGCCGCTCTCGGGCGCCGGCCTGAGCACCTGGGACGCCGACGCCGAGCTCCAGTGCGAGGCCGATCCGGACGGGAGCCCGATCGACGTCGCGGTGTCCGACGTGTTCGCGACGACCTGCGACGCCGCCTTCACGACCTCGAGCACGATCAGCGATTTCACCGGTCCGATCCAGCCGATGACCTTCGTCGTCCCCAACGCCTCGACGCAGGAGTCGATCAGCGCCGAGGCCGCGTACTTCGTGTACGGGTTCGGCCAGGGCTCCGGCGTGGCGCCGTGGCTCGACGAGCGCTTCATCTTCCAGCGTAACGCCGGCTCCGGCACGCAGCAGATGATGGCGGCGGCGATCCGCGTCCCGGCGTCGCGCTGGCTGGGGACGCCCACGACGTCGAGCGACGACATGAGGAACAGCGTGGCGTTCTCGACGGCCGAGGAGAGCACGATCGGCATCCTCGGCGCCGACGTCGCGAGCGAGGGCGCCTCGCTGCTCAAGGTGCTCGCTTACCAGCACTACGACCAGCAATGCGGTTATTACCCTGACTCCGACCCTCTGAAGCGCGACAAGCGCAACGTCAGAGACGGCCATTACGCGATCTGGGGCCCTCTCCACTTCCTCACCCACGTCAACATCAACACCGGAGCTCCGCTGAGCGACGGCGCGGCGCTGGTGATCGACTATCTCACCGGCAGGAAGCAGCCGCCCGCGGGGCTCGATCTCATCAAGCTCGAGGCGCAGCACGATGTCGTCCCCGAGTGCGCCATGCGGGTGCGGCGCACCGAGGAGATGGGGCCGCTCGCGTCGTTCATGCCGACGCGGTCGTGCTGGTGCTACTTCGATGCTGTCGCCGGCGGCGGCGCCGACTGCGCGCCTTGCGACAGCGACGCGGACTGCCCGGCGGACGCCCCGAAGTGCAACTTCGGCTATTGCGAGCCGCAATGATCTGACGCCCGCGCCGGCCGCCGCTCGACGCCGCTCGACGCCGCTCCGGTCGCGATGTTGCGATGCCCCGCCTCGAACGGGCGGCCGGCCCGCCCTCCGGCGCGGCCGCTCGACGCAGGGCGTCGCACGGTCGCGTCGGTCAAAAAGCTTGCATCCAGCCCCCTCGGGCTGCATTGATCCGGGCGAGCGCCGCGGTCATGGGGCCTCGCCCGTGCGACGCGGCGGCACAGTGCGACAAGGTGGTCAATCGCCCGCAGAGCCCGTGAGTCGAGAACGAGATGGGAGACACCAGGTGAGCACGACCAAAGCGTCTCTTGGCACCCTGTTCCTCATGCTCTCCCTGGCCGCGCCTGCGCTGGCGCAGGAGGCGGCGCGGCGGCAGCCCATCACGGACAAGACGAAGGAGCGTTGGGCGAAGACCCAGGGAGGCCGGTTCGGATTCGAGGTCGACGTCCTCGCCTCGTCGTACCAGGAGCAGATCGTCGAGGCGCGCCCGGGGCCGGATGAGGTCACGCTCTCGGAGTCCGATCGGCTCGGTGTCGCCATCACCGCCGCCATGCAGTACCAGCTCTTCGCGGGTCTCCACCTCGACGCGGAGATGCCGTTCGTTTACGGCGACGTTTCGGGCCCCCACTCCACGGACCTGTTCGGCAAGCGTTTCTCGAGCACCGCAGACTACAGCCATTTCTTCCTCGGCAATCCCACGTTCGGCCTGCACTACGCCCTCAACGCGCTGCCGAACCTCGCGCTCTTCGGCGGCATGAGCGTGACGGTCCCGCTCCACCCGCACCCGGGCGCGGGCCTCGAGGCCGCGGCGGTGGCGAATTTCCCCGCGCGGGCCTACTTCGACGCGCAGCGCGTGCTGCTCGGGCACTGGGCCCTCCGGGCGCGCGTCGGGACCGAGATCCACTTCGGCAAGGTCCTGTTCCTCACCCATGATGTCGCGACTCAGATCTTCATGCCGACCCGGGAACGGGAAGGGGACTTCACGAAGACCGTGATCGAGCAAGGCAACGAGATCGAGTTCCGCCCGTTCGGCAACTTCGGCATCGGCATGCGCCTCCAGGCGGCCTTCCCCCTCTCGTCGAGCAACTCCGCCCAGCTGGCGGCGGAGCCGTTCATCGGCTGGGAGCCGCTCGTGAAGGGCTCCTTCACCCGCGTCGGCGCGCTTGTCGCGCTGGACGACGACCTCGGCTTCGGCCTGGACCAGGGGAAGGTCGCCACCATCCGCGTCGCCCTCGGCAGCAAATGGTAGGAGGCGAGCGCGGCAGCGTCGAGCTACGCTGAGCGCCGCACGATGACCACGAGCTCAATTTCCGATCCTTGGGTCGGCTGCCCTCGGCCGAACCCCGCTGCCCGGCTTCGCCTCTTCTGCTTTCCCTATGCCGGCGGCGGCTCGTCGGTCTACGGCGCCTGGTGGCGCGAGCTCCCGGCGCACACGGAGCTCTGCGCGATCAAGCTCCCCGGCCGGGAGGCGCGCCTGAGCGAGCCGCCCTTCGAGCGCCTCACCCCGCTTGTCCAGGCCCTCGCGACCGCGCTCGAGCGCTGGCTCACGAAGCCGTTCGCCTTCTACGGCCACAGCCTCGGCGCGCTGATGAGCTTCGAGCTCGCGCGCGAGCTGCGCCGGCGGGGCGCCCCCTTGCCGCGCCATCTCCTCCTGTCGGGCCGGCGCGCGCCCCACCTGCCCTGCCCGGCGCCGCTCCACGGCTTGCCCGATCGCGAGTTCTTGGCGTGGCTCCGCCGCATGGGCGGCACGCCCGACGAGGTGCTGCGCGAGCCGGAGCTCCTGGCGCTCTTCCTGCCCACCCTGCGCGCGGATGTGGCGGTCAACGAGGCCGAGCCGTTCGTCCCCGAGGCCCCGCTCGATTGCCCGATCTCCGCCTTCGGGGGCCTCGACGACGAGCGCGCGGGCAGCGCCGATCTCGAGGCCTGGCGCGAGCACACGCGCGGGCCCTTCCGGGTCGAGATGTTCCCCGGCGGGCACTTCTTCCTGCGGAGCGCCCGGGAGCCCCTCCTGCGGTCGATCGGAGCCCTCCTCGACGGCGCCGAGCGCGAGCTGCCCGCGTGACGGCCGGCGCTGGGTGGGTGTTGAGCCCGGGGCCGGAGCCATGCAAAAAAGGGGGGACCCGCAGCCTCTCTGCCCTCCGGAGACCCGAACGATGACCGATTTTCAGTACCAGGACATGCTGCCCCTCGGCCATGACGAGACGCCTTACCGCCTCGTCAGCCGCGACCATGTCTCCACCTTCGAGGCCGCCGGCTCGACCTTCCTCAAGGTCGAGCCGGCGGGGCTCACGCTGCTCGCGCGCGAGGCCATGCGCGACATCGCCCACCTCCTCCGGCCCGGTCACCTCGCGCAGCTCGCGCGGATCCTCGGCGATCCCGACGCCTCGTCGAACGATCGCTTCGTCGCCCTCGAGCTCCTCAAGAACGCGAGCATCGCCGCGGGGGGCGTGCTTCCGTCGTGCCAGGACACCGGCACGGCCATCATCATGGGCAAGAAGGGCCAGCTCGTCTTCACGGGCGGCGGCGACGAGGCGGCGATCGCGCGCGGCGTCTTCGAGACCTACCGCGTGCAGAACCTCCGCTATTCGCAGCTCGCGCCGCTCGACATGTACAAGGAGGTCAACACGAACGACAACCTCCCTGCGCAGATCGAGATCTTCGCGACGGACGGCGACGCCTACAAGCTCCTGTTCATGGCGAAGGGCGGCGGCTCCGCGAACAAGAGCTATCTTTACCAGGAGACCAAGGCGCTCCTGAACCCGGAGAGCCTGCTCTCCTTCGTCGAGGCCAAGATCCGCGCGCTCGGCACGGCGGCGTGCCCGCCGTACCACCTCGCCATCGTCGTCGGCGGCACCTCGGCCGAGCACACGCTCAAGGTCGCGAAGCTCGCCTCGGCGCGCTACCTCGACACGCTCCCGGCCGAGGGCAACGCGCGCGGGCGCGGCTTTCGCGATCGCGACCTCGAGCAGAAGGTCCTCGAGCTCGCGCAGCGGACGGGGATCGGCGCCCAGTTCGGGGGCAAGTACTTCTGTCATGACGTGCGGGTCATCCGCCTGCCGCGGCACGGCGCCTCGTGCCCGGTGGGCATCGCCGTCTCGTGCTCCGCGGACCGGCAGGCCCTCGGCAAGATCACGCGCGAGGGCATCTTCCTCGAGCAGCTCGAGGCCGATCCCGCGAAGTACCTGCCCGACACCACGGACGCGGAGCTGGGGGGCGAGGTCGTGAAGCTCGATCTCCGCCGCCCCATGCGCGAGATCCGCGCCGAGCTCTCGAAGTCCCCGATCCGGACGCGGCTCTCGCTGAGCGGGCCGATGATCGTCGCGCGCGACATCGCGCACGCCAAGATCAAGGAGCGCCTCGATCGCGGCGACGGCATGCCGAGCTACATGCAGGAGTTCATGGTCTATTACGCGGGGCCCGCGAAGACGCCGGCGGGCTATGCCTCCGGCTCGTTCGGGCCCACCACGGCCGGCCGGATGGACGCGTACGTCGATCTCTTCCAGGCGAACGGCGGCAGCTACGTCATGCTCGCCAAGGGCAACCGTTCGCCCGCGGTCACCGCGGCGTGCAAGAAGCACGGCGGCTTCTACCTGGGCTCGATCGGCGGCCCGGCCGCGCGCCTCGCCAAGGACTGCATCAAGAAGGTCGAGGTGCTCGAGTACCCCGAGCTCGGCATGGAGGCGGTCTGGAAGATCGAGGTCGAGGATTTCCCCGCCTTCATCGTGGTCGACGACAAGGGCAACGATTTCTTCGCCGACATCAACAAGCCGACCGGCCGGAAGCTCGACGTCGCGGGCTGAGCTCCCGAGCCCTGGAATCGCGGCCGGGCAGCGCGCTCTCGACCTTCAGCGCCGGCGCGGCCGCGGCCCGGTCGCCCGCTCTCTGCGCGCGCCCGATCTTCCAGGACCCGCGGGCGCTCCGCGTCGGCGGCGCGGAAATAACGAGTTGGACTGACGATCGTGTCCTCCGGATCGCGGAGGGCCCCTGTTTCGTCCACTCGTGACGCGGCTCCTGACCTGCTGCCATGAACGGGGGTCGACCGTGGCAAAAGGTCACATTCGAGGCGTCTTTGCGCCTGTTCAGTCCGGTTTCGGCTCCACGAGCGTCCCTGGATCTGCGGTCCGCGGGGGCACGGTCCGTGCTTTGACCTCGTGCGGAAGGAGCTGAGAATGACACTTCGACCTGATCGCACGGTGTCCCATGGCCCTGCAGATGCCGGGCACCACCGTTTCGAGGATCGGCACGGCGGTCCGGACGGGGCTCGCCATCACATGGAGGAGGAGCGCCTGGAGCGGCTGGTGCGCGCGGCTCAGGAGGTCTCGGATCAGGGAGAGCGCGACAAGCGCCGCGACGCTGGGCAGGGTGGACGGGCTGACGCTGGCGGCGTCGAGGCGCGTCCGGCTCCGAGGACCGCGAGCATCGCCGATCTCGAGCGCGCGGCGGATGAGGGGATGCCCTCGCCGGAGGAGACGTGATGGGAGCGCGTGCGATGAGCCTCGATGGGGTCGTCGATCGGTTCGTGCCGAGCGCGCTTCGCAGGACGGAGCGCGCGCCCCTGGCCGGTGCGCTGGACGCGGAGGTCCGGCACGTGGACACGTGGAGCGCGGGGCGCCTCGCCTATTATGTGGACACGCGCGCGGCGGGGCGTCCCGTCGTGCTCCTTCACGGGGTCGACGCGGCCGCCTCGTCCAAGGAGATGGCTCCCCTGTTCAATGCGCTGCGCCGGAAGAGGCCTGTCTATGCGCTCGATCTCCCGGGATTCGGCCTCTCGGAGCGGTCGGACCGCGCTTACGATCGCGAGCTCTACCGCGCCGCCGTGCGCCGCTTCCTCACGGACGTGGTGCGCGAGCCGGGCGGCGCCGACGTCATCGCGCTCTCCCTCTCCTCGGAGTTCGTCGCCGCCGTCGCCTGCGAGGAGATGAGCCTCGTCCACAGCCTCGTGCTCGTCTCCCCGACGGGGCTCGGCCGCGAGGCGCCCGGCGCGAACGTCGTCCTCCGGGCCGTCTCGCACGTTCCCCCCGTCGCGGAGGCGCTCTATCGCGTGCTGGCGTCGCCGCCGAGCCTTCGCTGGTTCCTGAAGAAGAGCTTCGTCGGCGCCCCGGATCCCGGCCTTGTCGACTACGCCATCCGCACCTCGAAGGAGCCTGGCGCCCACCGCGCCCCCCTCGCGTTCATCTCCGGCGCCCTGTTCACGGAGGGCGCCTTCCAGCGCCTTTATGCGCGTCTGCCCGTCCCCACGTTGATCGTCCACGATCAGGACCCCTATTCGCGCTTCGATCGTCTCGACGATCTCCAGCAGCAGAACGCGCGTGTGGAGGTCGCTCGCGTCGCGCCCACGCGGGGCCTCCCCCACTTCGAGCAGCTCGACGCCACGCTCGAGGTCGTGCGCAGGTTCTGGGCGCAGGACCCCTGGTAGACGCTCCTCGAAGAACGACCAGGACAGCGCGGGGGCAGCTCCGCGCAGGGCGGACGTCGAGTTCTTGCTGAGCCCCGGGCTCGGGGCGAACGACGAGACAACCGGTGTCCTCCGGGGCCTTCCAGGGGGCGTCCTCGTTGGCGTAGGCTGCGCTACGGAATGGCTCCCTCTCCGACTTCAGCCCCCGCGGCGCCCGCCTCCGCGGCGGACCTCCGAGGATCGACCTGCGTCGCCCATCGCGTTCCATCTCCGGTGAACCTGCCGGTGTACAAAACGCCGCTGCCGGACGACGGGGAGGTGGGGTGGGCGCTCCGTGTGCACGATCACATGCAGACCGGTCCGGTGGGGGCCAGTTCGTTAGGACCCTGACATTCGTTGCCTCGGCGGCGTTTCCCCTCAGGCTGCGATGGAGCGCTGCGCAAAATGCCACGGTGTGACGGCCGGACGATGGAGCGACGCGGCACGCGTCCGGGAGGTGCGCGGCGTGTTTCCGAACATAAAAGTCTTTGCAAACTTCCGGTCAACGGGGTAATTAAGCTCTTATAGCGGGGGATGTCGTGAATGCAGGCGGCCAAACCATCTCGACGAACAAGCAAGCGAGCAGTAG
>JAICEP010000220.1 GCA_025924095.1 Sorangium sp. | reverse complement strand
GCAGGCGCCTCGACCGACGCAGGCGCGGCGACCGACCCGCTCGTGAAGATCTCCTGCAAGCCCGTCGCGTGCGAGGAGATCACCGTCGATGGCAAGGCGACCGGAGCCCCTGAGGTCGAGCTCGGGCTCAAGCCGGGAGTGCACAAGGTCAGCGTCAAGCGCGCCGGCTACTTCCCGCGGAGCATGAGCATCGTCGTCAAGGCCGGCACGCCGCTCGTGCAGGAGTTCCAGCTCACCCAGATCCCCCCGGCGCCCGCTCAGCCCGCGGGGCAGGCCACGAACAAGCCTTGCGGTAAGTTCCTCAAGCGCTGCAAGTAGCCGCGGTCCGCGCGCTCACGCGCGAGGGTGCGCCCGTCGGTACGCGGCGCGCACATGATCGTCGGCGAGGTGCGTGTAGATCTCGGTCGTCACCACGTTCGCGTGGCCGAGGAGCGCCTGGACGCTCCGGAGATCCGCGCCCCCTTCGAGCAGGTGCGTTGCGAAGGAGTGGCGGAGCTTGTGCGGCGAGCTCGGCTTGCCGATCCCCACGGCGCGCGCGTATCCCCCGAGGAGCTTCCACACCGCCTGCCGGGTGAGCGGCCCGCCGCGGGGGGACAGGAACAGCACCTGCGTCGCTGCGCTGCGCGGGTGCGTGGCGCGCGCCTCCAGGTACGCGTCGATGGCCGCGAGCGCCGGCTCGCCGAGCGGCACGAGCCGCCGCTTCCCGCCCTTGCCGAGCGCCGTCACGATCCCCTTGCGCCGCTCGATGTCGGCGACCTTGAGGCGCACCACCTCGCTGACGCGCAGGCCGGCTGCGTACATCACGTGGAGCATCGCGCGATCGCGCAGCCCCTTGAAGCTCCCCTGCTCGGGCGCCTCGATGAGGAGCGCGATCTCGTCGAACGAGAGCACCTTGGGCAGCCGCCGCCCGACCCTGGGTCGCTCGATCAGCGCGCATGGATCCCGCTCGATGCGGCGCTCGCGGAGCAGGAAGCGCATGAACCCGCGGACCGCAGAGAGGTGGCGAGCCGCCGAGCTCGCGCTGATACCCGCCTGACCGAGCGCGACAAGGTAGGTGCCGATCAGCGCCTGGTCGACGCCGTCGACGGTCGAGATCCCGGTCGCCTCCGCATGGGCGACGAGCTTGGCGAGATCGTGCCCGTATGCCTCGAGCGTCAGGGGCGCCAGAGCCCGCTCGACGCGGAGGTGGTCCAGGTATGCGTCCACCCAGGTCGCGAGGTCCACAGCCAACGCTACTGCGGAACCCGCCAAGTACGCCAGAAAGCCGGGCGGACAGGTGCCCCCAGGACGCCCCGGACGGCGACACGTCGTCCTTACCTTCCGGTCGGGAACCTCCCCGTCCTGGTTCCAGCCGGACGCGGAATGCGTCACAGTGGGCCTCGTGGTGTCAGCCTTCGAGGTCGTCGAGCCCCGCGGAGCGGAAAGCCCGGTCCTCGTCGAAGTACCGCACGCGGGGGTCCACATGGATCCCGAGTCGCTGTCCTGGACCATCGCGCCTGCGCGCAGCATCGGGCGCGACGCCGATCTCTACGTGGACGCGCTCTTCCAGGACGCTCCGGCCGAGGGAGCGACCCTCCTGTTCTCGCGGATGAGCCGGCTGGTCGTCGATCTCAACCGCAGCGAGTCCGACTGCGACGGCGACGCGGTCGAGGGCGGCGGCCGGGCGCCGTTCCCGAGGGGGCTCATCTGGCGCGTGACCACCGACGGCGAGCCCATCCTTGGCGCTCGACTTCCGAGGCGGGAGGTCGAGCGCCGGCTCGACCTCTTCTATCGCCCCTACCACCTTACCCTCGGCGCGCTCCTCGACCGCAAGCGCGAGCGCTTTGGCTTCGCGATCCTCCTCTGCGCCCACTCGATGCCGAGCCAGAGCCGCCGCGGCCATGCCGATGGCGCGGTCGGCCGAGCCGACATCGTCCCCGGCACGCGCGGACGGACGACCGCCGCGAGCGCGGTGATCGACGCCGTCGATCAGCACGCGCGCGCCTGCCACTTCTCCGTGCGTCATGACGACCCCTACAAGGGGGGTTTCAGCACCGCGCACTACGGCCAACCGCGCCGTGCTGTCCACGCCGTGCAGATCGAGATTGCACGCCGGCTGTACATGGACGAGCAATCCCTCGCCATGGATGGGCAAGGATTCACTACCGTGCGAGACTTCGGGCGCACCCTGGTCGCGCGGCTCACCTCGGCCGAGCTGCTTGGTCAGCTCCGCAGCAACCCCATCGACGCCCGTGAGATCTGATCCAGCTCCATCCATGGAAAAGCCTTACGGAGAGGCGAACCGCGACCGCCCGCCAGCGAGTCGTCGCGCGATCGCCGAACGGGACAAGGCAGCACCAGCCCAGCCGGAGGGCGCCGCAGGCGGCGACAGCCCGGCCGAACCGCCCCCGGCAGGGCCTCCTGCGGCGCCATCCGGCGCCGCGCCGGCCGAGCGGCTCTCCGGGTCGAGCCCGGCCATCTCGCACGAGGAGACGCCCCCGAGCGCGCGCGAGCATGTCACGAAGCCGCTGCTCGCGTCCGAGGCGCTCATGGAGGACCTGGCGCCGATGCGTCCGGCGCAGGACGCGGCGCGGGTCTGGTGCGCCGTGGTGGGCGTGAGCTTCCTTCTGTTCGGTGGCCTGTCGGTCGCGGGGCTCCGCCCGGACGGCGTGGTCGCGGGGCCGCCTGCGTTCGTTCTGGGCATCGTCACGCTGTTCACCGCGCTCACGTCGGTGAGCTACAGGCAGCGCGCCGTCGCCATGGTGGTGCTGGGGACGATCGCGACCGTCATCGGCCTCCAGAGCGCCGGTCCTGCGGTCGGCTGGGGCGCTGCCCGGGCTGGGGCGGCGATAGCGCTCCCGGCGGCGCTCGTCTTCCGGTCCCGCTACAGGGCGTACACCGGCGCCCGCTGGCTGCTCGTCGTCGCGTTCCTTGTCGCGCTCCCCTCGTTCGGGCATGCCGTCGCGCAGCTCGCCTTGCTCGATCCGCACCTGGGCCAGCTCGGCGCCCTGATGGTGATCCTGGCGGTGCTGTCGAGCCTCACCGGCTTCATGGGGTCGGAGACGACGGGCGCCGGTTCATCCCTTGCGGTCGCGGTGGTGCTTGCCTTCACGGCCGACCTTGTCGTCGGCAGGCTCACCCAGCTCAGCGCCTTCTCGCCCCGCGATCTCGTCAGCGTGCTCTCCGCAGGCCTGGCGTTCGCCGCGACGTCTGCGATCACGAGCCTTGGCCTGTTCCAGATCCTGGCCTGGCGTCTTGCCGCCGACGCCCGGCGTATCGATCTGCACCGCCCCGACAACGACAACGACAAGGATGGCCGGGACCGGCGACCGCCCTCGGGCGGCGAGTGGCTGACCTAGCTCTGCGGGCGGTCCCGACCCCTCCGCGGGCGATTCCGGTGCATTGCGGCGAAGTACCCCCGGTGGACGCTTGACATGTCCCCCGGCTTCCTTCACTTTCCCGCGCTCCCGAGCCCCCCTGCTCCCCCGTGCAGGGCGTGCGCCCGGCCAGCTTGTTCGATACAGGATCGGGTACCGAGTCCGGTCCCCCTTCCAACCGAGGACGTCATGGCGAAGAGCGACATCACTGGGAAGCGGAAGCTTCTGGCGCAGAATGTCTCCCACTCCAACATCAAGACGAAGCGCTGGCAGCTCGTGAATATCCAGGCCCGGCGCGTCTGGGTCCCCGAGCTCAACCGCTTCGTGAAGCTCAACCTCACGACGCGTGACATCCGTACGATCGACAAGATCGGCGTCGTTGCCTACGCGAAGCGCTACGGCGTCACGCTCTAGCTGGAGCGGCGCTCGGTCGCGTCTGGAACAGCGAGCCAGCGGATAGCGACCCGGACGAGAAAACCGCCAAGATGCCAAGGACACCAGGAGGACCGAGAGTTCCTCTTCGTGGTGTCCTTGGCGCTTTGGCGGTTTGATCGCTTCTCGTAGGCCACCGCCATGGCCTCCGCGCTGACGCACCCGCTGGAGGTACGGCTGCCGCTTCGGGCCAGCAGCGCTCCGTCCACAACGCCTTTCGACGGCCCGCGCAGGCTCTCCGGCTAGCCGAACCCGCCCGGCCTCTCCGTGCCGGCTTTGGCGGACCGCCGGCCTCTCGCGACCTCTTCGGCTGCTCGCTCGGCTCCCCTGCGACGGCTTCGGCCGATCTCGGCCAGCCTGCGTCGGCGTCGCCTCAGCCCTCTGCTGGCGGTGTCCGTGCCCCTGCCATGAATCCGGCCGCGAGGTTGACCGCACGCGCGTCGCGGTCGTCGCGCAGGACGGCGAGCGCGCCGTCGGCGCTCAGCTGCGTGCGGACGTCGTGGAGGGCCGCCTCGAGCGCGTTGCCGCGGAGGAGCGCGCCGAGGGCGGTCACGTCCAGCTTGGGCCTGCCGGTCACCGCGATCGCGGCGGCGAAGGCGCTGCGCTGGAGGATCGCGATCGGCGCCGCCGCCGACAGGGGCGTGCCTGGGGCGAGGCGCGTGATTCCGCGGCGCACCGGGACGGCGTCGCGGCCGAGCACGATGTCGAGCTCGGGCACGGTGATCCCATCGTCGGTACGCGCGTAGGCCAGCGCTGCCACCGTACCCCATCCGTCGCAGGCGACGATGGCGTCCGCGGGTCGCACCAGGTCCCCGACCGGCCACGGCGCCTGGAGCGCTGTCGCGCCCTCCGCGATCGTGGTCGACGCGGCCTCCACCTCGGCCGGGACCGCCTCGGCGAGGTCTTCGGCGGTCAGGGTCCCACCGGCGACCGGCCCGCCCACGGCCAGCAGCGCCCGCTCCACGTCGCGCGACCGGAGCGCTATCGCGCCGAGCGAGCCGACCTCGCGGAGCAGCTCGGCGCGCCCGCTCGCGCCCGCGCGCTCGGCTGCGGCCACGCCGGCCCGAACCAGCTCGCGGAGGCGCGCGCGCCCGAGGTAGCCGTGCAACAGGACCAGCATCCCGAGCGAGCGTGGAACCGCGACGCGCGCGGCCTCCGGCACGCTTTGCCCGTCGACGAACCCGCGCGGGCGCGGCGCGCCGCGCCCGGGCTGGATCGCCCGTCCATCGAAGGCCCGCGCGCCCACGCCGACGCCTGCCGCAAGCGCGACGGTGGGCGCGAGCAGCACGTCGGGCTGCTCGCCGGCTGCGGCGAAGAAGCCGGCGATGATCGCATCGATCGCGCTGCCGGACGACTCGAGCGCGGCCCGGGCGGCCGAAGCCGCGAATGCGTCACTCGCCGTGGCCGCCGCGCCGCGGATCACTGCTCCTCGTCCTCGGCGACGAGGGTGTTCGGCATGGGCATGGTAGGCCTTACCACGGCGGACGATGTTGAGCGATCGGGCTTGCGCGCGAGCGACGCCGCGAGCTGGGACTTGATCTGTGGCGCGCGGTCGCCCTCGACGACCAGGAACACCTCACGCCGTCCGCGCAGGCGATCCGCGACGCGCTCGAGCGCGGCCGCTCCCATCGACGACGACTTCCCGAGCGCGCGCAGCCGTGTGTAGACGATCGGCCCGGGCGGCGGCGCGTCGCGCGCGACGTCGAGCACCGGGATGACCTTCGCGATGCGCGCGGTCGCGACGATGTCGTCGCGCTCCCACATCCCGGAGGGCTCCCAGCAGCGCACGACCCCTTCGGCGGGCAGACGCTCGAAGAGCGCAGCGACCTTCTTGCGGTTGCTCGCCGTCGGGCGGAGCGACGGCGGCGTCTGGAGCACGACGCACCGGGCCTCGAGCACGGCCGCCACCTCGAGCGAGGTCGAGAGCGCTTCGTCGAGCTCGTTCCCGGCCGCGAGCTCGCCGACCACGCGCGGCAGCACCACGCTGAAGACGAAGCCCGGCGGCACCGCTTTGCGCCACTTGCGCAGCGTGGTCGCGCGGGGCAGCGACGTATCGATCGGACGGAGCTCGACCAGATCGAAGCGTTCTTTGTACTTCTGGATATCCCCCTTGAGCGAGGGCAGTCCGACGAGGAGGCGGGCCATCAGCGCGGACTCTTAACCCAGGTTGCGCGCCGATGCAGCGCGTGGCCGACCGCGGCGTGATTTCTCATTCAAGGCTCAAAGTCCTTGATTTATTCGAAGTGGAACCACTGCGTCGGGTTCTCCCGCAGAAAGCGCTCCATCTCCGCCGTGATCTGCCGCGCCGCGACGTCGAGCTCGGACGGTCCTGGCCGCCTGGGCAGCGAGATGGGCGGCGCGATGCAGATCTCGTACTTCATGAAGCCGGTCCGCCGGGTGAACACCGGGACGATCGGCGCGCCGCTCACCGCGGCGAGCTGGAGCGGCCCCTCCGGGACGCGCCAGGGCATCCCAAAGAGCTCGACATCGCGCCCGCGCATCCCGGACGGGAGGCGATCGATCTGGATGGCCACGACGCCTTGCCGCCGCAGGTGCGCAAGCAGCGGGAGCACCGCGAGCGGATCGTCATCCACGTGCTGCATCCGCACGCCGACCCGATCGCGCGCGCCGTCCTGGATGGCCTGCGCCCGGCTGTCGCGCTCGCGCTGCATCACGATCAGCACGTCGGCCGCGTGCACCGAGCGCAGCAGCGGCGCGGCGGCCTGCCATCCGCCGGTGTGCGCCGTGACGACGATCACGCCGCGGCCGCGCCGGAACGCGCTCGTGAAGTGCTCGTCGTTCACGCACAGGCCGGTGAGCCGCTCGGACCGGCTGCTGCCCGCGATGAACGCGTCGGTGAGGCAGCTGGCGAAGTTGATGAACACGCGGGCGACGTCGCGGTACTCGTCGAGCGCCCCCCGCTCGCCGAGCGCCAGCCGCAGGTTCCTGCGCACGGCCCGCCGGTGCTCCGGCAGCACGGCCCCGCAGACGAGGCCGAACAGCGCGGGGCTGTGCCGGACGAGGAGATCTGGGCCGTAGGTCACCCCGGCGTCGACCGCGCGCCGCCAGAGGACGGAGTCGTGCCGGCGCAGATCGTCGAGGAGCGCTCGGAGCCTGGGGGGGAGATCCACGTTCTTGCTCGTGCGCGCGGCGTCTTGCCGGCGGACACCGTAGCGGATCATCGGCCGCCCGCGAAGGGCGCCCGAGCACCGCCGCGCCTCGGCGCGACGAACGACCTCGACGCTCTCTGCGCCTCAACCTGCACCGGGATCCTCGAGCGACCCGGCAGGCTCCGCTGCGTCCGGGCTCGTCGACTCACCGCAGCCCGCGCGGCGCATGCCCCACGCGGCGACCGCGCGCACGGAGGGGTCGTCGTGGGTGAGCGCCACGGCGAGCGCGCGCTTCGCGCTCGCCGCGGCCTCGCCTTCCGCTCCGCGCGCGAGCCGGTTCGCAGCGACGATGGTCGCGTTTCTGGCGAGTCCGCCGCGCCGCGCGCGCCGCACCGGCGTCCCGACGGTCAGCGCGTCGAACTCTTGCTCATCCAGCGACGTGAGATCGTCGACGTCGCGCGCTTCCCATCGTGCGAGCGGATGGAACGGCGCGGTGCGATCGAGGGGCGGCGGCGCGGTCCTGTTGAACGGGCAGACCTCCTGGCACACGTCGCAGCCGAAGAGGTGCTCTCCCATGCCGGGCCGCAGCTCCTCGGCGGGCGCGCTTCGCTGCTCGATCGTCAGGTACGCGACGCAGCGCCGCGGATCGAGCACGAAGGGCGCATCGAACGCCTGCGTTGGGCACGCGTCGAGGCAGCGCGTGCACGAGCCGCAGCGCTCTGCGATGGGCACGTCGGGGACGAGCGGCAGCGTGGTCACCACCTCGCCGAGCAGCTGGTAACTCCCCTGCCCCGGCGTGATGAGCAGCCCGTTCTTGCCGACGAAGCCGATGCCGGCGCGCGCGGCCCAGACGCGCTCCATCACCGGCTCGACGTCGCAGAGCGGCCGCGCGAGGACGGACGGCGCGAGCGACCGGATGAACGACGCGAGCCGCCGCAGCCGGCGCTTCAGGTGGTTGTGATAGTCCTGGCCGCGCGCGTACCGCGCGATGATCTGCGCGAGCGAAGGGTCGCGCCCCTCGCTGTCCTTGGGCCGGGCATACCTGCGGCCGACGCACACGACCGAGCGCGCCCCCTCGAGGATCGCGCCGGTGTCCACTCGGCGCCGCTGCTCCGCGTACTCCGCGAGGTAGCCCATCTCCCCGTGCATGCCCCGCTCGATGAACTCGAGGTACCGCGCGTGCTCGACCCCGATCGGCTCGTCCGCGCGCGCGACGCCGACGACGTCGAACCCGAGCGCGAACGCCTGCTCGCGCACCAGCCGATCGTGCGTCGGTCGCTCCGAGCTCGCCTCCTCTGCGGGACGATGGGCCTCGCGCTTGCTCATGGCCGTAGGATGGACCGCGGGGCGGACGGCGGCGCTGGCGTCACGCTCGGCCACCGCGCACCGCGAGGGCTCACCCGGCGTGCCAGTCGCCGAGCAGCCGATCGAGCGTGATCGCGCACGCCGCGCGCACGCTCAGGTGGTTGTAGCCGGTGCTCGCGGCCGCCCGGATGGGCTCGATCCGGAGATCGGCGTCGTCGATGACCTCTGGCGCGAGCCCCCAGCCTGTGCCGAACAGGATCAGCACCGGGCGGCTCGCCTGCGCGAGGCGCGCGCGGGTCGCTGCATAGCTCGTCACCTGGAGCCCTCGCGAGGCCGCCGCCGTCGTCCAGACCTCGACGCCGGTGCGCCCTGCGCTGCTCAGCGCGCCATACACGTCGTCCAGGCTCGGGACCACGGTCAGCACATCGAGCGCGACCGCGCGATCCGGGATCCGGCGCTTGCCGGATCCGAGCACCCAGTGCTCCCTGATCCGCTCTGCCAGCGCGCGCTGTGCGGCCACCGGGTGCACGACGAACAGCCGCTCGGCCCCGTACGTGCGCGCGCTCCGCGCCATGTCGTGCAGGTCGAGGTTCGTGATCGCGGTGGTCACCGTCTCGCCGGAGCGGTCGAGCACCGGGTAGTGAACGAGCGCGAGCGCCAGCCTCATCGCCGCACCTCGCCGCCCTCGTCCGGCGGAGGCTGTCCTCCGCGCGTCTTGCACCACAGGTCGGGCCGGCGCTCGGCCGTGCGCTGCTCTGCCTGCGCCCGTCGCCAGCGAGCGATCGCCGCGTGGTTCCCCTGCTGCAGCACCTCGGGCACCTTGTGTCCGCGGAACTCCACGGGACGCGTGTACTGCGGGTACTCCAGGAGCCCGGACAGCGCGGGGCTATGCGACTCGTGCTCCGCCGACCCCGCGTTGCCCAGCACCCCCGGGAGCAAGCGCACGCACGCATCGATCACCGCCATCGCCGCCACCTCGCCGCCCGTCATCACGAAGTCGCCGAGCGAGATCTCCTCGTCGACGAACGCGCGCACCCGCTCGTCGAACCCCTCGTACCGGCCGCACACGAGCGCGACGGCAGGGCGCGCCGCGAGCTCGATCGCCTTCTCTTGGCGGAAAGGCTGCCCCTGCGGCGTGAGCAGCACCCGGTGCGCTCGCTGCGCAGGGCCCGAGGGCGCCGTCTCCTCTCCGGGGGGCGCGCCCGCCGGCTCGCCCTCGGCGGCGGCCTCGTCGAGCGCCTCCAGGCAGCGCACGATGCAGTCGACGCGCATCACCATGCCCGAACCGCCGCCGTAGGGCGTGTCATCCACGCTCCGGTGCCGGCCGAGGCCGAACTCGCGCGGGCTGCGCGTCCGGACCGCGAACGCGCCCGAAGCGAGCCCGCGCCCGACCATGCCGATCGCCAGAAATCCCTCGAAGAGCTCGGGGAACAGGGTGACTACATCGATGCGCATCGAACTTGCCGCGGCGGGCCGCCTCGCGCCGGACGGCGGCTCAGACGAGGCCTTCCAGCGTCACCAGCTGAACGATCTGCTGCTCCACGTCCACGCTGCCGACGAAGCTCTCGGTCAACGGGATCTCGATCGAATCAGCGCCGCGCCTCTCCACGACGAGCACGTCGCAGGTCGGGTACGACTGGAGCGATTTCACGTGCCCGAGCAGGTCGCCCTCGGGGGTCATCACGCGCGCGCCCTCGATGTCGCACGCGTAGAACTCGCCCTCGGAGAGCGGCGCGAACGCGTCCCGCGGCACGCACACCGCCGCGCCGCGCAGGGCCTCGGCCGCGTCCCGACCGTCGATCCCGGCGAGCCGCACGAGCAGCGCCTTGTCGGTGGGGCGCGCCGCGACGATCTTCGCGTCCCGCTCGGCGCCATCGGGGAGGCGCAGCCTGATCGGAGGCCGCGCGAGCAGCAGGTCGGACGACTCGTTGTAGATACGAAGCCGAAGCTCTCCCTGGACGCCATGCGGCCGGGCGATCTCGGCGACGGGAACGTAGCGTCGCTCCACGGTGGGTTCGCCTCAGTCGAGGATGTCGAGGTGCGCGCGCCGCCCCGACTTGCTCGCAGCGGCGCTCAGCAGTGTCCTGATCGACTGCGCTGTGCGCCCGTCCTTGCCGATCACCTTGCCGATGTCCTCGCGCGCGACCGTCAGCTCGATCCGGGGGAAGCGGTCGCCCGCCACCTCGCGAACGACGACCCGGTCCGGCT
>JAICEP010000219.1 GCA_025924095.1 Sorangium sp. | reverse complement strand
GGGGGCGGGGGCCGCGGCGAGCGGCGCGCCGGTGGTGACGTTGCCGCGCACAAGCGCGCCGGCGTGGATGCCGATCTGCGGCGCGCCGAGGTCGCCGACGACGCGCGCGCCGGGCTCGAGGATCACGGCCTCCTCGCCGGAGATGTTCCCGGCGACCGCGCCGCGGACGACCACGCGCCGCCCCCGCACGTCGCTCTGGATGAGCGCGCCTTCGCCGATGGTCACGTCGCCGGTCATGACGACGCTCCCCTCGATGTGGCCGAGGATCTCGAGATCCCCGTCGCCCTGCACGTTGCCGCGGATGGCCGTCGTCGGCCCGATCGAGGACTGGGCGGCCATCGGCTACACGTCCATGTCGACGTTGCCCTTGAACGAGGCTCCGTCCGCGATGGTCAGCCGCGACGCTTTCACGTCGCCGACGAGGCGACCGCCCGCGAGGAGGTCCACGCGGTCGGCTGCCGTGACGTTGCCGGTCACGTTGCCGCCCACCTGGAGCGACGCCGCCCCGATGTCCGCTTCGACCAGCGCCCCTGCGTCGATGGTCAGCGGCCCCTCGACGGTGAGCTTTCCGCGCACCGTCCCGGCGACGATCACCTCCTCGTCGGAGGTGATCTCGCCCTCGATCGTGAGCCCGTTTCCGATGATCGTACCCGCCACGTTCGTGCTCCTCGTCGCGCCTTGGCGGCGCGATTCTTCGTCCGTCTACGCGCGCTACCGCCCCGCCGATTCGCGTCGGGGGCTCTGTGCGCGCCCGCCGGTCCGCTCCGAGAGCTCGGCCGGCAGGTCGAACTCCGCCTCGATGCGGCCGGCGAACGCCGCGCCTTCCTCGAGGATCACCTCGCTGCCGCCCACGTTCCCGGCGTACTGCGCGGTCGCCCGGATGGTGACGGGGCCGCGCGACGTCACGTCGCCCGTGAGCTGTCCGGAGACGACGAGCGAGCTCGCCTCGACGTCGCCGGTGACCGACGCTCCGTCCTCGATCTCGAGATCGCCGGTCAGCTGGATGTTCCCCTCGACGCTCCCCTCGACCCGGAGCGCGCCGTCGCCGTGGACGCGCCCGCGGATGCGGGCGCCCCTTCCGATGAGCGATTCAGCGGCGTCCGGTTCGCGGTGCGTGGTTGTCGAGCCTCGGGCCATTCTCGTCTCCAGTGCGCGGTGGGGGCCGCGCGAGCCGGGGCGCGCACCTGAGGCCCGGCTCGTCCGCTGGAGCTGGGCGAGCGACATCGCCCGGCCCTGCGGCGGCGCGGACGCTACTCCAAGGCGCTGCGCCTCGCAACCGGCGGGCGGGCTCGGTGCGGGGTGGGCTCGCGGGGTGGCCTCGCGGGGCGGCCTCGGTGCGGGGCGGCCTCCGCGCGCTGCAGGGGAGCCCTCGGGGGGAGGCTTCCGGCGCTCCTGGTCGAGGTGATACGGTCTCTCTTGACTGGGCTTCCCTTGCTCGCGACGCCTCCGGTGCCCCTGACGGCGAACCGACTTGGACGGCTCGGCGCGCGTCGTCGTGAGGCGATCGCTGACCAACACAATCCGAGGGGTGCTCATGCGGAAGATAGCTATCGTGGGATCTGGACAGGCTGGCCTGCTCGCGGCGCACGCCCTCGTGAAGGCCGGCTACGACGTGACGCTCACCTCGGATCGCACGCCAGAGCAGTGGCTGAACGAATCGAAGCCGACCGGCACCGCCGCCCGGTTCGACAGGGCGCTCGAGTTCGAGCGCGAGCTCGGCCTGGCCTTCTGGGAGGACGCCGCGCCCCTGGGCCAGGGCGTTCAGCTGACCGCGTGCCCCGCCCCGGGCAACCGCCTCCTGACGCTGGCAGGCCGCCTGGAGCGGCCCTTCATGGCGATCGACCTGCGGCTCCAGAGCCACCGGTGGATGCTCGAGCTGGAGCGGCGGGGAGGCAAGATCGCGATCGAGTCCGTCACGGTCCCGCGGCTCGACGCGATCGCGGCGGAGCACGATCTCACCATCGTCGCTGCTGGACGAGGCGACCTGTGCAGTTTGTTCGAGCGCGACCCTGCGCGCAGCGTCCACACCGAAGCGCAGCGCAACCTCGTCATGCTCTGCGTGACGGGCCCGAGGCTCGGGTTCGACGGCGTCCCGCTGCTCCCGGTCAAGTTCAACCTGTTCGGGGGCCTCGGGGAGGCGTTCTGGGTGCCTTACCACCACAAGGACGTGGGACCGAGCTGGAACTGCATCGTCGAGGCGATCCCCGGAGGGCCGATGGATCGGTTCCAGGGCGCGACGTCGGGAGAAGAGATCCTCGCGATCACGAAGGAGCTGGTGAAGGAGCTCATCCCCTGGGACCATGAGTGGTTCAGGACAGCCGAGCTGTCGGACAAGCATGGATGGCAGAAAGGGCGGGTCGTCCCGGCGGTGCGCAAGCCGGTCGGGCGGCTGCCCTCCGGCCGGATCGTGACGTCGCTGGGCGACACGGCGATGTCGCTCGATCCGATCGGCGGCCAGGGGGCCAACAGCGGCAACAAGATGGCGCGCAACCTTGTCGAGTGCATCGTTCAGCACGGCGACCGCCCCTTCGACGCCGAGTGGATGACGCGCACCTTCGATCGCTTCTACGCGCGGCACGGCGGGCCCACCGACCGGTTCAACAACCTCCTCCTCTCCGGAGCGTCCGCAGGGCTCTTCCACCTCCTCTTCGCGCAGTACGGCAGCGACGGGCGAGGGGACAACGCCAGCAGGCAGCAGGCGCTCGCGAACGCCTTCGTGAACAACTTCAACGATCCGGCGCAGCTGACGCCGGTCCTCGAGGACGTGGGGCGGGTGCGCGCGTTCATCCAGCAGACGACCGGCAAGCCCTGGCCGCTCGCGCTCGCGGCGGGGGGCGTCGGCGTCGGCCTCGCGCAGGTGCGGCAGCGCCTCGGGCTCCCGCCCGGGCACCCGAGAGCGCCGGCGCACGCCGGGTCAGCGAGCGCGTAACGCCCCTGCCGGCCGCTCCGGCTTTGCCGAGGACTGCCGTCGTCATGACGGTGGGGCAACGCACGTCGAGCGACCTCCGATTGAACCCCCATCTCCACGTCGTGCTTCTCGACGGTACCTATCCGGGCCATAAACCGTTGACGCGCGCCATCAGGAGTGCATAGAGCCATCCCGTCGATCGTGTTAACGTTCACATTGCGGTGTTGACGGATTATTGCCGGGTGACGGTCTTCGAGGTTCGGACTGTCGCTGCCGGTACCCGAGGCACAACCATGGCGCCGACACGACGTCAGTGGAGGAGCAGACGATGAAACGATGCAGCGCGCCTGTCATGGCGATTCTCCTGGTCGGGTCTCTGGTCGCGGCGTGCGGAGAGGGCGGCGATTACACGCTCACCATCGAGACCGGCGGCGAGGGCACGACCGATCCCGCGCCTGGAACCTACACATACCCGTCTGGCAGCTGGGTGACCGTGACCGCGACGCCCGCCGCGGGCCGCAACTTCCTGGGATGGAGTGGAGCCGGCGCCGGGCTGGACAACCCCGTGTCCATCCCCCTGGACGCGAACAAGACGCTGACGGCCACGTTCGGCGCGGCCTTCGAGCCCACGACCTACCAGAACCCCGTCCTGCCCGGGGATCACCCGGACCTGAACATCTACCGGGAAGGCGACGCTTTCTACCTGGTCGGGTCCACCTTCCACATGATGCCGGCCTTCGAGATCCTGCGCTCGACGGATCTCGTGCACTGGGAGCGCGTGACCCGGGTGGTCCACGCCACCGCGACCGCGCTGGACGAGCAGACCGGCCCTGGCAAGGGCACCTGGGGCGGCTTCATCACCAAGGCCAGCGATGTGTACCGGGTCTACTACTCCATCGGGGCCACCCAGCACTTCTCTTCGGCGCCGAGCCTCGCGGGCCCATGGTCAGAGCCCACCAAGGTCGACGTCTTCCCTTACACGCCGCCCGGCAGCGAGACCTCGTACGAACGAGGGACCGGCTCCGACAACTCCGTGTTCGTCGACCCTGACAGCGGCAAGACCTACATGCTCATCAAGAATGGACTGTGCAAATGGGACGCAGACCATCCCAACGACTTTGGCATCAACCTGGCCACGGAGATCGATCCTGCCACCGGGATGCTGGTGCCGGAGTCGACAATCGATCTGAGCTTCATCAACTGGGACCAGGAGACCGGCGGCTGCGGGGACTTCACCGATCCTGACTGGAGCAAGTGGGCCGAGGGGCCGACCATGGCCAAGCGCGGCGAGTGGTACTACTACTTCGTGTCGACCCACACGGCCTGCGGCGGGCAGCTGCACGCCTGGGCCTCGAAGAAGCTTGTCGACAGCACCTCCGAGGACTGGACGTGGCTCGGCTATGTCCTGACCGGCGAGGAGCCGTACGCTGGTGTGCAGCACATCACGGCTCCGTTCGAGCTCGAGGATGGCACCTGGTGGACCTTTGCCCACTCGTACGACTGCAGCGGGGTGGGTACCCAGGACTGGAAGAACGGCGAATGGATGGGGCTGGGCCGTGAAGGGCTGCTCCTGTCGGTGGACTGGGTCGAGCAGGAAGTGGGCGAGCAGACCATCCCGGTCCCGCGGTTCACGACCCAGGTGCGCGATCTGCCGGCGCCCGAGCTGCCGCGGAGCGACGCGCCCTTCCTGCTGCCCGTGAACGACGAGTTCTCGTCGGACAAGATCGGACCTGCCTGGACCTCCTACGGCCAGTCGGAGGACAGGTACTCGGTGACCGACCGCCCGGAGTGGCTGCGGATCAAGCCGGGTGCCGCGGAGACCACGTGGGTGGTGCAGAAGGACGCGCTGCGCTCGAGCACCATGGCCGTGAAGATGGAGTTCACGCCCGAGGCCGACGGCGACGCGGCGGGCGTCCGGCTGGGCAACGGCTACTGGCAGGACGAGCAGGTGCTCTCTGCCCCGACGTGGATGGCCAGCGACGAGAAGTTCATGCTCCCCGCCATCATGGAGGTCTCCGTGGCGCGGGTCATGGAGGACAATGCCGACAAGATCCGGTTCTCCTTCCGCTCGCGCTCGGTGATGCCCCCGACCGAAGAGGGGGGAGCGTACACCGAGCTCGCCGAGCCGGTCGTGGTGGGCGCCTCGGTCCCGGCCCCCTCCGGCGCGGCGGTCTGGCTGAAGCTTGTCCGCACCGGCCACATGGCCACGGGCTGGTTCAGCTCCGATGGCGTCGAGTGGACCCAGGTAGGCACCGAGATCGACCTCTCCACGCTCGACCACTTCTATGCCATGGCCCACACCTGGATTGGCAACCAGGCTGGCATGTTCGCGACCAACAGGAGCGCCGACTTCGACCTGTTCACTTACCGCGACGGTTTCACCCCGATCCCGGCCGCGGAGGCGAACCAGGAGTCCGGCGCCGGCGTCGTGTCGAGCGAGTCGGCGGGATCGGTGCTGGGCGAGCTGGAGAACGGCGACTGGGCCATGTATGGCAGCGTCGACCTCGGCAGCGGCGGAGTGAGCTCGAAGGCCATCGAGCTGAAGGCCGCGAGCGCCGGGCAAGGCGGCGCCGTCGAGGTCTGGATCGATCCGCTGGCCGGTGGCTCGGCGATCGGCACGTGCAACCTCCCCGGCACCGGCGGCTGGGAGGAGTGGGCGACCACCACGTGCGACGTGAAGCCCACCGCGGGCACCCACGAGGTCTACTTGAAGGTGACGGGCGGCACGGGCGAGCTGCTGCGCCTCGCGTCGCTGCGCTTCGTGCCGGCCAGGTGACCTGTCGGGTGGTTCGTCCCCGATCCGGTGATGAGCGGCCGACAGGCCATGTCACAGGCGCCCGCGGCGGCGCGCCAGGATCTTCTCCGCCGCGCTGAGCGGCCGCTCTTCGCGCGCCGCCTCGCCGCCCGCGGGGGCCGCTGTCCCGTGCGTGCTTCGCCGCGCCGCCGGCGCTCCGGCCGGTCCGCGCTGCTCCGGCCGCGCGCCTGCCTGCTCCGCCGGCGATTCCGGCTGCGCGGGCCCCTCGGGCGGCGTCCCCCATCCCGTCTGCGCCGGCCTCGGCGGGGGCGCCGTCCACGTCGGCCCGCCCCCGCCGCGGCCCTCGCCCCCGCCGCGGCCGTCATCGCGCGGCGCCGGGCCCCCCTGCTGCGCGCCCCCGCGCTGCGCGCGCCCCCGCTCCCGCGCCGACAGCAGCGCCCCCACGGTCGCGCCCGCGCCGGCCGCCTCCGCCGTGGCTCCCCACCGCCTCGCCCGCAGCCGCTCTCCCGCCCGCGCGGCCCACGCCGCCGCCGCCTCCGGCAGCGCGAGCCGCCGCGCCGCCACCGCGAGCAGCAGCGCGAGCGCGGCGAAGCTGACAAGCCCCGGCGTCGCGTCCCGGTACGCGAAGCGCTTCGACGCCCGGTCCTCGAAGATCCCCGCGAGCGTGTCGCGCCGCTTGCCCCCGGTGAACTCCGCGATCCGCCCGAGCAGCGCCAGATCGCTGCCCGTCGGGCGCAGCTCCTCGCCGGCCGTCATCGCCGCCCCCGTGGTCCCCACGGCCTCCCCCGTGAGCTCGTCCCGGGCCACCGCCACGTACGTCCCCGGCCGCGACAGCGGCAGCGTCGCCGTGTACGCCCCCGCGCCCGTCGCCTCGAGCGGGAGCTCGCGCGCGAAGCCGTCGGGCCCCGCCACGTGCACGACGAGCCGGCGGAACGACTGCGCCCGCCCGTCGTCGCCGATCACGCTCGCCCGCACCGACAGCTCGCCGCCCGACGCGTCGGCCTCGAGGCGCACGCGCGGATCCTCCTCCTTGCGCGTCACGTCGCGCGCCGCCTGCGCGATCATCCGCGCGGCGCCGGGCCAGCGCGTCCACGCCGCCCCCCAGCGGTCCTTGAGATCGCTCGTGAACGCCGCGGCCCGGCCGAGCCCCGCCGACCACACCGCGAGCACCGGATCCCCCTCCGGCCCGGACAGCAGCACCGTCGCCCGGCTCTTGGGGACCGTCACCACGTAGCCCGCGAGCGGCGGCGCCTCGCCGAACGGCACGCCCGCCGTGATCGACGACGGCGCGCCCAGCGCCACGTGGAACGGCTCCTCCACGATCGCGCTCCTCGCGGCGAGGATGGTCTCCTGCGTGAACACCGCGGGCAGCCGCCCGGCGTCCTCGACGAGGTAGAAGCGGCCGCCGCCGAGGCGCGACAGCGTCTCCAGCTCCGGCACGTCGTCGCCCTGGCCCAGCGCCACGACGCTCGTCGTGATCCCGCGGCGCATCGCCGCCTCCACCATCGCGCGGCAAGGCCCCATGTTCTCCGCGTCCGACCCGTCGGCGAAGAGCAGCACGTGCTTCAGGTTCGAGCCGTCCCGGTCGAGCGCGCGGTAGGCCGCCTCGAGCGTGATGTCGACGTAGATCCCGCCGCCGCCCGGGCCCACGGCGCGGATCGCCCTGTCGATCGCGGCCTTGTCCGCGACCGGCCCGAGCGGCACGCTCCACTGCACCGCCGTGTCGACGTGCGCGACGCCGAGCCGGTCGCCGGGGCCGAGCAGCGACGCCGACCGGGACGCGGCCTCGTTGGCGAGCTCGAGCTTCGTCTGGGCGCCGGCGGTCGCCGCCATCGAGCCGGAGATGTCGATGCCGATCACCTCGGCCAGGCTCGCCCGGCGGCGCTCCTGCTTCAGGTCGAACGAGACCGGGGAGACGTCCTCGAGCGGCGTCCGCGCGTAGCCGCCCGGCCCCATGCTCCGATCGCCGCCCATCAGGAGCAGGCCGCCGCCGAGGTCGCGGACGTAGCTCGCGAGCGCGTCGATCTGGCCCGGCGACAGGTCCGCCGCGCGGAGGTCGCTGAGCACCACCACGTCGTAGCCGGCGAGCGTTCCGAGATCGGCCGGGACGCGGCTCAGGCCCCCCTCGTCCACCCGGAACGCGCCGTCGGCGAGCGCCCGCGCGATGAACGCGCCCTGCCCGGCGTCGCCCTCGAGCACGAGCGCGGCCGCGGCCCCGCGCACGCGCACGAACGCGCTCGCCGCGTTGTCCTCGGCGGCCTCGTCGAGCCTCGGATCCTTCGCGGTGATCTCGACGTCGTAGCGGTGCAGCCCCGGCCCCGGCGCCTTCTCGCGGATGCGCAGCACGTCCTCCCCCGCGGCGATCGAGGCCTCGGCGCGCGCGATGAGCTCGCCGTCGCGGCGCAGGCGGATCTCGACCTCGGCCGGGGACGGCGACGACGTGACGAGCCGCAGATCGAGCGCCTCGCCCTCGTCGGCCCGCGAGGGCGCGCGGAGGGCGACCACGCGGATGTCGGGGACTTTCCGCTGCTCCAGCGGGAGCACGTCGATCGGCGTTCCGGCGGCGACGGCGGCGGCGGCCGCGGCCATCGTGTCGCCGCGGGTGGCGACCCCGTCGGTGAGCAGCACGACGCGCGCCGCGGAGTCGGGCGGCACCTCGGCGAGGGCGCGCCGGATGCCTGCGGCGAGATCGGTTCCGTCGCGGCCGAGCGCGACCCGCTGCGGGGCGGGGAGCTGTGAGCGCGGGCGCGGCGGATCCTCGGTCGCCGCGCTGGCGGCGAAGACGATGGTGGCGATCCGGTCGTCCTCGCGCATGCCGAGCTCGGCGACGGAGAGCTCCTGCGCGACGCGCTGGTCGGCGTTTGGCACGAGGTCGATCGAGCGGCTGCGATCGATCGCGAGCAGGACGGTGAGCCGGTCGAGTGGCCGGCCAATCTCCGGCCCGGCCACGGCCATGGCCGCCGCGAACGCCGCGAAGGGGGTGACGAGGTCACCGAGCCGCGCGCGCCACGCCCCCTGCCCGCGGGCGCGCGCCGAGGCGAGCGCGAGCCCGAGGTACCGGAGCGCGATGAACGACGTCGCGCCCGCCGCGAGCAGCGCGCCCCAGGGCCGCGCGAGCCGGAGATGGGCGTCCGGGAGCAGCCCGCACCAGACAAGGCCCACGTAGAGCGCCGGAAACACGCCTGCGATCATCCAGGCGAGCAGGATCGGGCGGCGGAGCGCGCCGCGTCGGAGGGCGAGGCGGAGCAGCGCGGCGAAGAGGAGCGCGCCGGCCAGCGTGGCGGCGTAGGGCAGGGCGCGCAGCGCGGCCGCCGGGATCAGGGAGGCCTCCGTTCGATCCGCATGCGGTGGAGGCGCAGTAAATCATCTTTGCGGCGCCCGGGGATGCCGCTTCGGCGGGGTGTGGCCGAGTGCCCCATCGAGGCAGCCGTGCGGCGCCCCTGTCGGTTTAGAGCGGAAATCAGGCGGCATTTTGGCCCCTCCTGTCCCCATTTCCATGTTTGTCCGAGATGGCACGTTGTCTGCTTGAGCGCGGGCACGGGCGGCGAGGCCGCGCAGCAGGGGGCAGGAGAGATCATGTCGCGCATCGAGACCACGGACGCCTGGAGCACCTCGGACGACGGCTCATGGGACCTGGACGAGGGGTTCGGCGAGCCCCCGTCCAGCGTGCACTACCAGGAGGGGGATCTCGTTGCGGGAAAGTACCGGCTGGTCCGCAAGCTCGGCGAGGGCGCCATGGGCACGGTCTGGGTCGGGGCCCACGTCGTGCTCGGATCCGAGGTCGCGATCAAGCTGATGCGGCCCGAGCTCCGGTCGGCGGAGCTGGCCGAGTATTTCCTCCGCGAGGCGCGCGCCGCCGGCCGGCTGAATCATGCGGAGGTCGTCCGGATGTTCGACTTCGGCGAGGACGCCCAGGGCGATCCCTACCTGGTGATGGAGCTCATCGAGGGCGAGTCGCTGAGGAGCGTGCTGTCGCGCGAGGGGAGGATGACGCCGGAGCGGGCGATCGCGCTGCTGTTGCCGGTCGCGGGCGCGATGCATGCGGTGCACGAGAAGGGGGTCGTCCACCGCGATCTCAAGCCGGACAACGTGATGCTCGTGCGCCGCGCCGGCGGCCGGCTGCAGCCGAAGGTCGTCGATTTCGGCGTCGCGAAGCTCGTCTCCGAGCGCGAGGAGAGCCAGGCGTCGGTGAGCTTCGATGTCTTCGGGACCCCGGACTACATGCCGCCGGAGCAGGTGCTCGCCGCCCCCGACCTCGATCGCCGCGCCGACATCTGGTCGTTCTGCGCGATGCTGTACGAGCTGCTGTCGGGCCGCCCGCCGTTCTCGTCGAGGAACGCGCTGGACGGCCTGCGCGCGGTCCTGCAGGACGCGGTGCCGTCCCTTGTCGATACGCGCGGCCTCGACGCGGATCTCTGGGCGATCATGGACCGCGGGCTGCAAAAGGAGCCGACCTCGCGCTGGTCGAGCATGCGCGAGCTCGGCGAGGCGCTCGCCGGGTGGCTCCGGTCGCGGGGCGTCCGGGAGGATGTGCGGGGCGTGTTGCTCGAGGGGGAGTGGCTCCCGCGGGAAGAGACCTGCGCGCCCGTGAGCTGTGGCATAGCGCCACGCTTTTCATGGGTGGAAGAGCGGGGCCGGCCAAGCCGCCGGTGGTCGTCGCGCCGCCGGGGGCACCGGCTGCACCGCGGCCGGTCGTCTGCCGAGCAGGTGGTTTGCCAGTGAGGACGAGGACGCGCCGCTGAGCGGCCCGGGCCC
>JAICEP010000218.1 GCA_025924095.1 Sorangium sp. | reverse complement strand
CTTACCGTCAGCTTACCGCCGGCTGCTCCTCCGGGGCCGGCTCGCGCGCCGGAGCGGCGCGATCAGCGCGAACACCCCGAGCGCCATGACCGACAGCTTCGGCCCCCGCTTCTTCCGGGCGCTCGGCTGCCGCTCGCCCGCGATCGAGCAGTCCTCCGACTCGGCGGAGTCGTCGGAGCCCCCGCTGCAGCCGTCGTCCTCCGCGTAATACTCGTCCTCGGACTCGCTCGTGTCGCCGCTGCAGCCGTCGTCCTCCGCGTAATACTCGTCCTCGGACTCGCTCGTGTCGCCGCTGCAGCCGTCGTCTTCCGCGTAGTACTCGTCCTCGGGCGCAGGCTCGCTCGTGTCGCCGCTGCAGCCGTCGTCCTCGTACTCCTCGTCGTAATAGTCGTCTTCGCCTTGCGGCTCGGTGTCGTCCACGACGACCGTATCGGCGGTGCCGGCGCAGCCGCAGCCCATGTCGGCGACCGGCTCGTCGTCGTAATAATAGTCGTCGACGATACCCCCACCCGACGAGCCGCCGGTCGTGCTCGATTCGCCGGTGCTCGGCCCGCCGCCCAGGCCGCCGGGCCCGCCCACGCCCGACGAGCCGCTCGCGCCGCTCGCGCCGCCCGCGCCGGTCTCGCTGGAGCACGCGTCCAGGCGGATGGCGCCGGCCCTCACGATCGGCGAGACGGACGCACCGGCCCCGAACGCCAGCGGCCAGTCCGCGCCGGCCTGCCCGGCAGCGAGCCGGAGCGAGACGCGGGTGAGCCACACCGACGACGGCGCGAGCCCGGAGAGCCCGACCGCGAGATCGTCGGCGACCGGGCCGCAGCGCAGGAGATCGGGATCCGTCTCGTCCCTCCGGGGCGACTCCGCGCAGTCGAGCGACCCGTCGACCACCCCGAGCGCGGCGCGCGGGCAGCTCGCGGCGACCGCGAGGCTCGACTCCAGCGCGGCCGCGGCCACCGCGGCGCACGCTCCCGGGCCGTCGCCGGCGTCGCCGTACGCGCTCGCGCGCGCGAAATAGGCCGCGATCACGCTGTCCACGCTGTCGCTGCCGATGGCGATACGGCGGCTCAGCGCCCCGTGGCCCGCGCCCTCGACGAGCGCGCCGTGGAGCCCCGCCTGGCCGAGGGCCTCGGCGCGCAGCGCCTCGTAATCGCTGCGTTGCGCGCCCGCGTCCCAGCTCAGCGAGGCCGGCGGGAGCGTCACCGGCGCCGCGCCCGTCAGCGCGCCCCGGCCGTCGCCGAGGAACCACGCGGTCACGCGCACGTCGCCCTCGCCCGCCCTGGCCAGCGACAGCGGCAGGCGCGGCTCGCCGCCGCCCATGGCGATGCGCAGCGTCCGCGTGATCGCCGGCCCGCCGGGCGCATCGAACCGGGCCGCCGCGAAGCGCATCCCCTGCAGCTCGCCGAGCTGCGCGGCCGTCTCGGAGGAGAGCGCGAGCCCCGCCGACTCCGCCCAGCGCGCGACCGCGACCGCGTCCTCGAGCACCGTCACCTCGAGCGGCTCGAGCGTCGCCTCGTGCGCGAGCTGCCCGACCGTATGGAACGGGCCCGGCGCGCCCTCCTCCCCGGGGCAGTGCGAGGCGACGCCCTCGGGCGGGAGCACGCGCGGCGCGGTGGCCGCCTCGAGCGCCTCGAACCACGCGTCCGAGCTCACATCGAGCGCCGCGAGCGGCGGCACCGGCACGACGACCGCCACGGGCCCGCGCGCCCCGTCGAACCGCAGGCTCGTCCAGAGCGTCGTGCGCTCCGGCCCCGCCGCGACGGCGACGCGCTGCTCGACGGACGCCTGTCCGGCGCCGGGCAGCCATGCCCCCGCGGCGAGGACGTCGCCGGGGAACGAGAAGAGGACCGCAGGAACCACAAGCGCAAGCGACCGTCGGGGCATGCGAGGCCGATTGGCAAGCAGCATGCCCTTCATCGTACGCGGCATTCGAGCCCGACTTCCACGCTGTCGCGTCCGGATGAGAACCGCGGTTCACGGCGCCCCGGCGCCACACCGGCTCCCCGCCGGCGGCGGCGCGCCAATGGCCGGCGTGGCACGGCGGGCCGCCGGCGTACCTCCCGAGCGCGCGGCCGGCGTACGGCGCGCTCGCGCGAGCGCCGGCCCGCGGCGGCTCACTCCTCGTGGACGATGACGATGTCGTCGGGGTGGAGGTGGCAGAACACCCTGTCGCCGGCGTGCAGCGCGGCCTGGACGGAGCTCTCGTTGGCCACCACGGCCGTGAGCGCGAGCCCGGAGTCGGTCCGGAGGCGCAGCTGGTCGGTGGCGCCCTTGAACAGCTCGTCCTCGACGTGCGCCTCGAAGCAGTTCTCCAGGTCGCCGTGCCGCTCCTTGCGGAGCGCGATCTTCTCGGGCCGGATGGAGATGAGCGCGCTCTCGGCCCCGCCCGCGAGGTGCTCGGCGTTGACGAGGAGCTCGATGTCTCCGTCGAGCCGGACCCGCGCGCGCTCGCCGCTCCGCGAGAGGACGGTCGCCCGGAGGATGTTGGCCTGACCGATGAAGCTCGCGACGAACGTGGTCTTCGGGCGATGGTAGATCTGCGACGCGTCGCCGAGCTGCTCGATCCGCCCCTTGTTGATCACGGCGATGCGGTCGCTCATGGTGAGCGCCTCTTCCTGGTCGTGGGTCACGAACACGAACGTGATCCCGAGCTTCTTCTGGAGCTGCTTGAGCTCCACCTGCATGGCGTGCCGGAGCTTCGCGTCGAGCGCGGAGAGGGGCTCGTCGAGGAGCAGCACCTTCGGGCGGCAGACGATGGCCCGCGCGAGCGCGACCCGCTGCCGCTGCCCGCCGGAGAGCTGCGACGGCTTGCGCTCCTCCATGCCCCCGAGCGACACCATCGCGACCGCGGCGCGGACCCGCTCGGCCAGCTCTTGCTTCGGGACCTTCTTCATCCGCAAGCCGAAGCTGATGTTCTCCTGCACGGTCATGTGAGGAAACAGCGCGTAGCTCTGGAACACCTGGTTGACGTCCCGCCGGTAGGGCGGCTCGTGCGTGACGTCCTTCCCGTCGAGCAGGACGGCGCCGCTCGTCGGCGTCTCGAAGCCCGAGATCATCCGGAGCAGCGTCGTCTTCCCGCACCCCGAGGGGCCGAGGAGGGTGATGAACTCGCCCGCCTTGATCTGGAGATCGACCTCGCTCACGGCGTGGAAGCTGCCGAATCGCTTGGTGACCGCGCGGAGCTCGACCATCACGTCCATCGATTCACCTCGAGGAATGAGCAGGACGCCTCGGCGGCGCCGACGACCGAACGAGGCTCACCGAAGACCCGCAATGAAATCATCACCCTTCCTGCTCCTTGCGCAGGCCAAGCAGGAAGAACAGCGAGAACAGGAGCAGCAGCGTCATCCCGAGCGCGGCGCCGAACGGCCAGTCGCGCGCCTGCCCGAACTGGTTCTGGATGACATTGCCGATCATCGGCACGCGCGACCCACCCATGAGATCCGTGATCGCGAACATCCCGAGCGCCGGGATGAACACGAGCAGCACGCCCGCGAGGATCCCCGGGCGCGTGAGCGGGACGATGACGTGCGAGAAGGCGGACACGGGCCCCGCGCCCAGATCGAACGCCGCCTCGATGAGCGCGTTGTCGAGCTTCTCGACGCTCCCGTAGATCGGCAGGATCATGAACGGCAAATAAGAATAGACGAGCCCGATGACCACCGCCGTCGGCGTGTACATGATGTCGAGCGGCGCCGAGATGATCTGCAGGTAGAGCAAGAGCCCGTTGAGGAGCCCCTCCGACTTGAGGATCGACATCCACGCATACGTCCGGATGAGGAAGCTGGTCCAGAACGGCACCATCACCAGCATGAGCAGCCTGTTCCGGACGCCCTCCCGGGCCCGCCCGATGAAGTACGCCACCGGATAGCCCGCCACGAGGCAGATCACCGTCGTGATGGCGGCATACTTCATCGAGCTCAGCAGGATCTTGAGGTAGGTCGCGTCGAAGACCCGCGCGTAGCTCGACAGCGAGAGCTCGAAGACCACCTGCCCGAGCTCGTCCCGCTCGCAGAAGCTGTAGACGAGCATGATCGCGGTGGGCGCCACGACGAAGGCGAACAGCCAGAGCAACAGCGGGGCGAGCAGCAGCCACCCGCGGACCCCCGGCCTGCGCCGCGGGCCCTGGAGCTCGATGACCTGCCCGGTGGCCGTGTTCATGACGCCCCGCCGCTCACTGCGCTGCCTTGAGGTCCGTCACCAGCTTGTCCACGTCCGCCGCCGCCTTCCCGATGTCGTGGAAGGTCTCCATCCCCGCGAGGGGCGGGTAGCTCGCCGGGTTGGCGAGCTGCTCGGGCGTGAGCAGCTTGCGCGCCTCCGTGTTCGGGTTCGTGTAGGGGAACTTGTCCGAGATGAGCTTGCTGACCTCCGGACGGAGGATGTAGTTCATGAACATCTCCGCGCCGATCTTGTTCTCGGCGTTCTCGGGGATCGCCAGGCTGTCGATCGCCTTGTGCGCCCCCTCGGTCGGCAGGATGAACTGGAACTTGTTCTTGTTCTCCTGGTAGAGCAGGGCCGCCTCCCCGCTCCAGATGACGCCGATGTCGACGTCGCCGTTGAGCAGCGCCGTCTTCGGGCTGTCGGAGTCGAACACCTTCACGAGCTTGATCCACTCCGCCAGGGTCGGCTTGATCTTCGCGAGGTTCTCCGGCGTTACGTCGTTGGCGTTCATCCCCATCGTCACCATCACCCAGGACACGATCTCGCGGGCGTCGTTCAGGGCCACGATGCGCCCCTTGTACTTCGGCTGGAACACGTCCTTGTAGCCCTTCACGGGCTCCTTCACCTTCTCGGTGTTGACGACGATGCCGACCGTCGTGCCCATCCACGGGACCGTGTACTTGAGCTCCGGATCGTGCGGCTGGTTCCTGAACGCGGCCGCGATGTTCTTCAGGTTCGGGATGCGCGCCGGATCGAGCGGCTGTAGCTTCTTCTGCTTGACGAGCGCCTCGATCGCGTACTCCGAAGGCTGGATGAGGTCGTACCGGGTGCTCCCCGCGAGGAGCTTCGACAGCATCTCCTCGTTCGAGGCGAAGGTCTCGTAGTTGACCTTGATCCCCGTCTCCTTCGTGAAGCCGTCCAGGATCTCCTGCGGGATGTACTCGGACCACCCGAAGAGGTTGAGCTCGCCGCCGGCCTTCGGCTCGGGCGCGCTGCCCGAGCCGGTCGACTGGGGCGCCGGGCCCTCCTTCTTCCCGCAGCCGAGCAGGGCCACGAGGGGGAGGAACATCAGGATGAGGAGCGCTGAGATGCGTTTCATTGGCCTATTCCTTGTCTTGCCTGCGCCGGCGCAGGCGCTCGCGCCGCGCGTCGGTCCCCTTCAGCTCTCGTCGGGGAGCCGCCTCGCGGTGCCCTTCAGCGACTCGGCGAACACGACGAGCATCGCGGTCGCGACGATGAACACGGTCGAGATCGTGTTCAGCATCGGGTTCAAACCGACCTTCGCCATGCCGAACACCTTGATCGGCAAGGTCTCGGACTTGGGCCCGCGCGTGAAATACGTGACGATGAGCTCGTCCATCGACAGCGTGAACGACATCAGCGCACCGGAGATGATCGCGGGCAGAAGGTAAGGCACCATGATCAGGAAGAACGCCTTGAGCGGCGTCGCCCCGAGGTCCAGGGCGGCCTCCTCGAGGGACGGGTCGAGCCCCGCGAGCCGCGCCTGGACGGCGATGAGCACGAACGGGAAACAGAAGGTGACGTGCGAGATGATGACCGTCGTGAAGCCGAGCTCGAGCTCCACCGTCTTGAAGAAGATGAGCAGGCTGATCCCCATGATGATCTCCGGGATGATCATGGGAATGAAGATCAGCGCGGTGATCGACCGGAGCGCAGGGAACCTGTACCGGTAGAGCAGGAAGGCGCCCGCCGTGCCGAGGACGACCGAGAACGCCGTGGTGATCGCCGCGATGATCACGCTGTTGCTCAGCGATTCGATGAGCGGCGACCGGCGCTCGTCCCCGAGGTGCGCGACGAGCTCGTCAAAGAGCTGCCCATACCACTTGAAGGTGAACCCCTCCCACACCACGCTCATCCGCGAGTCGTTGAACGAGTAGACGACGAGGAGCAGGATCGGGAGATACAGGTAAATGAGCACGAGCCCGCTCCAGCCGCAGAGGAGCAGATTCGACAGCTTGATGCCCGACATCGTCCGGAGTCGCATGCGGCGGCCTCGCAATCTTGCAGGATCGCTGCGCGAGCTTATCGCTCGAGGAACGCCGGTTGCAACACATTGCCGGGTGAAGGGGCGGACACGGCGGAGCGGAACGCGGCCACCCTGGCTGTCGTTCTTCGCGACCTCCGCGACGCGCCGGCGCGTGGGTCATCGCAGGCGACGTGGCCGCGCGTCCGCGACGCGCGGGCCCGGCAGCGGCCGCGGCAGCGTGGACCCGCCCGCGCGGCGCATCCTTCCGGACAAGCCCTTGACACCGCACTCTCCTCCGCTTACCGGCCCTGCATGACCGGGTTGTCGCGCCGCCTTTCAGGTGAGGTCCCGTGAACACTCCCCGCATCTGGACGATCGAAGAGGCGAACGCGCTCGTCCCGGAGCTCTCGTCGCTGATCCGCCGGCAGCTCGCCCTGGCGAGCGATATCGAGCGCAGCTGGCAGGAGCTCGTGCACGCCGTGGAGAGCCCGGCGGTGACGCCCGACCAGCTCATCGAGCTGGCGCGCAGCGGCAGCGAGCAGGCGCGGGCGCGCGAGCGCGAGCTCTCGGAGAAGATCGCGGCGTACGAGTCCGGGTGGCAGGAGGTCGAGGAGCTCGGGGTCGTCGTGAAGGACCAGCGGATCGGGCTCTGCGACTTCTATGGCCGCCTCGACGGCGCCCTCGTCTGGCTCTGCTGGCGCTACGGCGAGCCGGCGGTCGACCACTACCACGGGCTCGAGGCCGGCTACGCCGGGCGCAGGCCGATCACCGCCGCCACGCGCCGGCAGCTGCTCAACTGATGACGGGGCCCCGGTGATCGATCGGCAGAGAGCAGCCCGGGCGATCGAGGAGTTCCTCCGCGCCCTCGGGCGCGACCTCGAGGGGGAGCTCGCGGGCACGGGCGAGCGCGTCGCCGACGCATGGGCCGACGATCTGATCGAGGGCGAGGCCATCGACGCGGCCGCGGTGCTCCGCGAGGGCGCCATGGAGACGGGCCCCTTCGAGCGCGGCCTCGTCGTCGCGCGCGAGCTCTCGGTGACCACGATGTGCCCGCACCACCTGCTGCCGGGGCACGGCACCGGGATCGTCGCCTACCTGCCGGGCGCGCGGGTCGCCGGCATCGGCACGATCGCGCACGTGCTCGACGCGCTCGCGCGACGGCTGACCCTGCAGGAGCGCATCGGCGGGCAGCTCGTCGAGCTGCTCGTCAGCGAGCTCGGCGCGCGCGGCGCGCTGTGCAAGCTCACGCTGACCCACACCTGCCTCATCGCCCGCGGCGAGCGCAAGGCCGGCGCCCTCATCGAGACCGTCGCGGTCGCCGGCGCGTTCGCCGATCCGGGCCCGGAGCGCGATCTCGCCTTCGCCGCCGCGCTCTCCGGGGGGCGGGCGTGAGCGGCGTCGCGGTCGTCACGGGGCCGAGCCGCGGCATCGGCCGCGCGACGGCGCTCGCGCTCGCGCGCCGCGGCCTGTCCGTCGCGCTGCTCGGCCGCCCGAGCCCGCGCCTCGACGCGGTCACCGACGAGGTCCGCCAGCTCGACGTCGCCGCGCTGCCGGTCCCCTGCGACGTCGCCTCCGAGGAGCAGGTGGCGCGCGCCTCCGCCGAGGTCGTGGCGTGGCTCGGCGCGCCCCGCGTGGTCGTGAACAACGCGGGCGTCGTGCGCCGCGGGACGCGGGTCCACGAGACCGCGCCCGCCGCCTGGGACGAGGTGATCGCCGTCAACCTGCGCGGCCCCTTCCTCATCGCGCGCGCCTTCCTCCCGGCCATGCTGGCGCAGGGCCGCGGCCGGCTCGTCCACGTCGGCAGCATCTCCTCGACCCTCGCGTCCCCGGGCAACGCCTCGTACGCCGCCTCCAAGTGGGGCCTCGTCGGCCTCTCGAAGAGCCTGGCCGAGGAGCTGCGCGGGACGGGGCTCCAGTCCATCGCCGTGCTCCCCGGCTCGGTCGACACCGACATGCTCGCCGGGAGCGGCTTCCCCCCGCAGATGAGCGCCGACGACGTGGCGCAGCTCATCGTGTACGCCGCGCTCGACGCCCCCGACGCCGTGACCGGCTCGGCGCTCGAGATGTTCGGCTGACGGGGCTCGGCCGAGGAGGCTCGGCTGGCGCGCCCCGGCGTCGTCGATCCCCGGCCGATCGCGCACGCGGCCCGGCCTGCCCGCCGAGGCCGATGTACGTGGGGCCGCCACACCCGCTCCTCCCGGCGTGCTAGCCTACGACTCGTGGAAACGACGCCTCCGCGACCGGGCGACCTCAACGCGGCCTTGCTCGATCTCCCGCTGTTCCCGCTGCCGCAGACGGTGCTCTTCCCCGGCGCCCTCCTGCCGCTCCACATTTTCGAGCCGCGCTATCGGGCGCTCGTCCGCGACGCGCTCGAGACGCACCGCATCCTCTCGGTCGTCCTCATCACGGACACCCGCGCGGTCGACGCGCACGGCCACCCGGCGATAGGGGGGGTGGGCGGCCCGGGCGAGATCATCCATCACGCCGAGCTGCCGGGGGGCCGCTACAACATCGTGCTGCGAGGCCGCGCCCGCGTCCGCCTGGCGGAGCGCCCGTTCGTGCCGCCGTACCGCACGGCCGCGGCGACCGTCCTCGAGGACGAGCCCGGGGAGGTCCCGGCCCCGGATCACGCCGCGCTCATCTCCACCGCGGCCTCGTTCTCCTCGCTCGTCCGCGAGCGGGATCGCAATTTCGAGTTCCGGCTCCCGCGCGACGCGGCCACCTCGCTCATCGCGGACCTCTGCGCCCACCACCTGATCCTCGACGCCCGGGAGCGGCAGGCGGTGCTGGAGACCCTCGACGTCGTCGCGCGGGTGCGCCGGGTGACCGAGGCGCTCGCGCTCCAGCAGCTCGCGCTCGCCTCGGCGGCGCGCGACGTCAACTAGCGCCTCGCCCCGCGGCCGGGGCCGGCGCGGATGGGCCCGATTGCGCGCCGCCGGAGCGCTTTACCTGAACACGAGTCCAGAAGCGGCTCCGGAGCGGGGTGCGGTCGTCCCAAGATAGAGTAGGCTGCGCCGCCTATGGCGACCTCTCGTTCAACGGAACCTTCAGCCCCGATCATCGTCAAGCACCCGGGGTGTCCCCAGTGGGGACTCGGATACCTCGTCGAGGAGCGCGACGAGAAGCGCTTCTACGATTTCGAAGACGGCCACAATCACTCCATCGCCAAGGCTTTCTGGTCGAAGCTCGAGCCGGTGCAGCTCGGCGACGACGAAGCGAACGCGCTCGAGGCCAGGATCCGCGGTCTCCGCGATCGGCCGTCGTCCGCCGCCAGGAAGCAGCGCGCGCGCGTTGTCGCGCCGCCGCTCACGAGCTTCGACGAGCAGGTCACGAGCTTCGAGACGCAGTTCGAGGGCGGGTTCGGGGGCCCGCACTTCGTCGCCGAGGAGCGCGGCGCCGTCGGGGCCCACGCGCCCGAGGGCGGGAAGAAGAAGAGCAAGGCCTTCAAGCAGGGCGCCATCGAGACCGCGCGCGCGCTCCTCAGCAAGGGCGAGCTCGAGGCGCTCCTCGCGGCGGGCAACCTCACCGATTTCATGGAGCGGATCACCAAGGTCCACAAGGCGGCGACCGGCCTCCTGCACCCGCTCGGCGACCTCATCCCCTTCAACAAGATGCCGGCCGAGCACCACCGCGCCTATGCCGAGGCGGTCGTCGATCTCCTCTATGGCGCGGACGACTACCCCGTGCGCTTCGACCGGTTCGCCGGCGTGCTCGCGGCGGCCAAGGTCGCCACGTGGCCGCTCACGACGATCCTGAGCGCGCTCGTCTACCCGGGCGAGCACGTCTTCGTGAAGCCCTCCTTCTTCGAGAAGCAGGCCGTCGTGCTCGGCTTCAACCTCGCCTACGATCGCGTGCCGACCGCCGAGGGCTATGCCCGGATGCAGTCGCTCGCGCGCGACCTCGAGCGGCGCCTGCGCGAGCGCAGCCTCGCCCCGCGCGATCTGATGGACGTCTACGCGTTCCTCTGGCGCACGATCTCCCCGCCCAAGCAGTCCGCGAAGTCCTGACATCCCGCGTCAGCCTGCCCTGCGCGACGGCGCGCGGGGTGGCGCTCGACGGATCTCGACGCGCGGCCGCGGCGCGCCTATGCGACGGCCACGAGAGGGCCTCGCAGCGAGCAGCCGCGCGCTGCCTCCGCGGCGGCCCGAGGAGGGTCTCGCATGAAGGCAGCCGTGCTCGAAGCCGTGAAGAAGATCGCCGTACGCAACGACGTGGCGCCGCCGCAGATCGGCCCGCGCGACGTCCTCGTCCGGGCGAAGGCGTGCGGCATCTGCGGGACCG
>JAICEP010000217.1 GCA_025924095.1 Sorangium sp. | reverse complement strand
GCTGCGGCGCGCGCCCGACGTGTTCCCGATGCCGGCGCGGACCTATTCCAGCGCGCGAGAGCGCATCCTCGACGCGGCCGAGCGGCTCCTCGCCTCGCGCGGGGTGAACCAGCTGACCATCGAGGCGGTGATCACCGACGCGCGGATCAGCAAAGGGGGCTTCTTTCACCACTTCGCGACGAAGGACGCGCTCCTGACAGCGGTGCTCGATCGGCTGAGCGCGCGGGTGAGCGATGACTCCGCGAAGCGCGCGGCTCGGGACCCGGAGCCCCGGGGCGCCCGGCTGCGGGCGCAGATCGCGCTCGCCTTCGACGCGGACAGGTGCGAGACCGCCGCGCCTCGCGCCTTGCTCCTGGCGCTCATCGAGGCGGCGAGCGCCCAGCCTGCGGTGGCGCGCCGCGCCGGCGAGCTGATCGCCGAGGCCTTCGCGCGCGACGCGGCCGAGGACATCCCGGAGGGGCGGGCCATCGCGATCCAGTTTGCTCTCGACGGTTTCTGGTTCTCCCAGGCGCTCGGCACCGCCGCGCTCACCGAGGGCCAGCTGCGGGCGCTGCGCGACGCGCTCCTCGCGCTGGCGCAGCCGGAGGCGGGCGCGGGGCGCCGGCCCAGGCGGCCACGAGCTTCAAAGAAAGGCGGTCCAGCATGATGTCCATTCCCGATATCTCCGGTGCTCAGCACAAGGCGAACCCCCATCCGCTCTATGCGCGGCTGCGCTCCGAGGCGCCGGTCGTGCGCACCGTGCTCGGAGACGGAAAGCCCGCGTGGCTCGTGACGCGCTACTCCGACGTGGCTGTTGCGCTCAAGGACCCGCGCCTCGGCAAGGACCCGCTCCGCGCGCTCAGCGCCGAGGAGCGGGCCAGGCAGGTGCCGTGGATGCCCGGGTTTCTCCGGCCGATGTCGAAGAACATGCTCGATCAGGACCCTCCGGATCACACCCGCTTGCGCGCCCTTGTGCACCAGGTCTTCACGCCGCGGCGGGTCGAGGAGCTGCGCGGGCGCGTCGAGGCGATCACCGAGCGCCTCGTGGCGCGGGCCCGGGCGCGCGGGGCGCTCGATCTCCTGGAGGAGCTCGCGCTGCCGCTGCCGATGGCGGTGATCTGCGAGCTGCTCGGCATTCCCGAGGCGGACTGGCCGCGCTTCCGGGCGTGGACGAACCGCCTGACCGGGGTCGTCACGAAGGTGGACATGGTCCGCGCGATGCCGTCTCTCTACATGTTCGTGCGCTACCTGCGCGCGCTGGTGGAGCGGCGCCGCCGCGCGGGCGGGGAGGATCTCCTCGCGGCGCTCGTGCGCGCCGAGGAGGCGGGCAGTCGGCTGAGCGAGGACGAGCTGCTCGCGATGGTCATGCTCCTGGTCGTGGCGGGGCACGAGACGACGGTGAACCTGATCGCCAGCGGGACGCTCGCCCTGCTCGACGATCCGGAGTCGCTCGACCGCGTGCGGCGCGAGCCTGGGCTGATCAAGCCGGCGGTCGAGGAGCTCCTGCGCTTCACGAGCCCGGTCGACCTCGCGACCGAGCGGTACACGATGGAGGACGTCGCGTTCGGCGAGCACGTGGTCCCGCGGGGACAGCGGCTCATCGCGGTGCTCGGCTCGGCGAACCACGACGAGCAGGTCTTTGCGAGCCCCGGGCGGCTGACGCTCGACCGGGACCCCAACCGCCACCTCGCCTTCGGCAACGGCGTGCACTACTGCCTTGGCGCGCCGCTGGCGCGGCTCGAGGCGCAGATCGCGTTCCCCGCGATCGTCCGGGATCTCCCCGAACTGCGGCTCGCCGTGCCGCGTTCGTCCCTGACATGGAAGCCGTCGCTCCCCCTGCGCGGGCTCACCCGGCTGCCGGTGCGGTGCGCGGCGGCGCCGGTCTACTCCGTCCCCCGGGCGGCCCGGCCGCCGGAGGCGGGTACCCAGCTGTAGAGCACGCCCTTCGCGCTCGGCGGCGCTCGCGTGCCGATGTCGCCGAGTGTCCCGGTAGGGCAGAAAGGTCGTCCTTTCCTGCCGGGCCGCCGGGAACGTCGCGTGTCCAGACAGGGCGCGTCTGTCCGCGGCCGGGCCTCGGCCGTCCCACCGTTCGCGCAGCCTGGGGCCCGGCGAACGGCATGCTCCATGCACTCACCGTGCTTCATGCGCTCCGGGGAGCCCAGGCTCTGGTCTCGTGATCTCTGGCGAGCGGATCGCGATGAGCAGGTCGAGCGCACGACGCGCGGTGCGCCCGTCTCGGCGCCGGACCATCGCGCGGCGGTCGTCGGGGCAGGGTCGCCGTGAAAGGAGAGAGGCGTGCGAATCCATCATCTCAACTGCATCTCGACCTGTCCCATCGGCGGCGCGCTGATGGATGGCCAGACGCTGGGGCTCCGCGGGCGGCTGACGTGCCACTGCTTGCTCCTCGAGACGGAGAGCGGCCTGGTCCTCGTGGACACCGGGCTCGGGCTGCAGGACGTCTCGATGGCGAGGAAGCGGCTCAGCCGGTTCTTTCTCTTCCTCGTGCGACCGGAGTTTCGCGCCGAGATGACGGCGTACCGGCAGATCCAGCGCCTCGGTCTCCGGCCCGAGGACGTCCGTCACATCGTGCTCACCCACCTCGATTTCGACCATGCCGGCGGCCTCGACGACTTTCCCGGCGCCGAGGTGCACCTGCTCGCCGCCGAGCGTGACGCCGCGGTCGCCCGGCGGACGCTCCTCGACAGGATGCGTTACCGGCCGGCCCAGTGGTCGACGCAGCCGAGCTGGATCGCCTATCCCTCGCACGGCGGCGAGCGCTGGTTCGGCTTCGAGGGGGCGCGGCCGGTGGGCGGTCTGAAGGACGAGGTGCTCTTCGTCCCGCTCATCGGTCACACGCTGGGTCACGCCGGCGTGGCTGTCCGGAGCGATGGCGGGTGGCTGCTCCTCGCCGGCGACGCCTACTTCTATCACCGCGAGATGGACCCGGTTCGACCGACCTGCACGCCCGGCCTGCGTCTCTATCAGTTCATGATGGAGAAGGACCGCGGCGCGCGGCTCGAGAACCAGCGCCGGCTGCGCGCGCTGTGCCAGGACAGCGGCCACGAGGTGACCCTCGTGTGCTCCCACGACGTCGTGGAGTTCGAGCGCCTCGCCGGGCGGAGCCATGCTGTGCCGGCGGGCGCCCCGGGGATGGACGTGTCCGAGCCACCCTCGTGGACCCCCGCCTCGGCCCGAGCACAGAGGATCTGAGCTACAGAGGCACAGCGCAAATAAACCCTCTGTGCTCTCCGCACCTCATGCTCCAGGGCAGCTCTCGGCGAGCCCCTCTCCTGATCACGCCGCGTCCCGTCACGGCGCCGCCCCCACCGGCAGCGTGAAATGGAACGTCGTGTCCCCTCCCTTGGGGCTCTCGACCCAGATCCTGCCGTGGTGCGCCTCGACGAGCCCCTTCGCGATGTACAGCCCGAGCCCGAGGCCGACCGCGCGCTCCTCCCTCGCTTTTCCCCGGAAGAACCGCTCGAACAGCAGCGGCAGGTCCTCGGCCGGGATCCCGCGGCCGCTGTTCCGGATGGAGATCTGCACCTCGTCGCCGCGCCGCTCCAGCGACGCCTGGATCGGCGCCTCCGGATCCCCGTATTTCACGGCGTTGGAGATGAGGTTGCTGAGCACCTGCTCGACGCGCCCGGCGTCCGCGTGCACGACCGGGATCTCTCCCCTGATCTCGACCTCGACAGCGTGCCCCTCGGCCTCGCTCGCCATCCGCTCCACGACCGCGAGGAGCAGCGCCGGCAGATCGACGGGAGCGCTCTCGATCGCGAGCCGCCGCGACTCGATCTGCGAGATATCCGTCAGATCCGACACCATCCGCCCGAGCCGCTTGGCGCTCGCCACGATATGCCCCGCCCTCGTCTTCACCGCGGCCGCCACCTGGGGCTTCCGCTCGATCTGGGCCGCATAGCCGATGATCGTCGTCACGGGCTGCTTCAGATCGTGCGCCACCACCGACGTCCATTCTTCCTTGAGCCGCTCGAGGTCCTTGAGCCGCGTGATGTCGTCGAACACGACGACCGCGCCGAGCCGCTGCCCATTTCCGTCGACGATGGGCCCGGCGCTCACGAGCACCGCCAGCATGCTGCCGTCGGCGCGCCGGAGCGCGAGCTCCCTCGAGGTCGTGACCTCGCCGCGCAGCGCGCCCGCCGAGGGCAGCGCGTCGTCCGGGAGCGGCTGCCCGTCGAGCGAGCGCAGGCTCCATGCGCCCGGCCGCCCCGGCGGCGCGTCGGTCCCGGCGAGCTCCTGGGCGCGGCGATTCGAGGCGATCGGCGCGCCGGCCGGGTCGAGGAGGAGGATGCCGACCGGCGAGCGCTCGATGACCGCGTCGAGCCAGCGCCGCTCGGCCGCCACCTGCTTGAGGAGCCGCTCGCGCTCCTCGTCGGCGAGCTTCTCCGTCGTGACGTCGCGCGAGATGCCGATCCCGGCGACCGGGGCCCCGTGCTCGTCGCGCTGGATCGTGATGTGGGTCGCGACCCAGCGGATCCGGCCGCTCCTGTCGATGATCCGGAACGTGATCCGCCCGCCGGCCGCGGCCATCTGCGCGACGAACTCGTGATAGCGCCTGCTGTCCTCGGGGTGGACCAGCGAGAGGAACAGCTGAGGATTCTCGTACCAGGCCTCGGGCGGATAGCCGGTGTGCTCGAGGACGGCGGGGTTGATGTATTCGTAGCCGCCTTCCGGGCCGAACCGGATGCGGAAGATGACGTCGCTCGCGTGCTCCGCGATCACCCGCAGGCGCTCCTCGCTGAGCCGCAGGGCCCGCTCGGCGCGCCGCTGCTCGGTGACGTCGAGGGCCGTGCCGATCAACCGGAGCGGGGTTCCGTCCTCGGCCCGGATCACGTCCGCCGCGGTGTGGAGGAGGCGCTCTTCGCCGCTCGGGCGGAGGATCCGGTAGTCCATGCAGTACGGCCTCTCCCCGTGGAGGGCGAGGTCGACGGCGCGCATCAGGCCCTCGCGGTCCTCCGGGTGGATGCAGGCGAGGAACCGCTCGTACGTGAGCGCGCCGGCGTCGCGGGACAGCCCCAGCATCGAATAGCACTCGTCGGACCAGAACAGCTCGTCGGTCGGAATGTGCCAGTCCCAGTTGCCCAGCCTGGCTATCTTCTGCGCCCGCGCCAGGCTCTCCTCGCTCAGCCGGAGCGCCGCCTCCGTCTTCCTGGCATCCGCGATCGCCTCGTTGAGCTGCTCGCTCGCGCGCTCCAGCGCGCGTTTGTCCCGCTCGAGCTCCTCGATCCGCGCCCGCAGCGCGCGGCGCTCGGCGGCGGCGAGCGCCATCCCGAAGAGGCTCGACAGCGCGCCTGTGATCTCGACGATCTCGGGCTGCGGCAGGGGGGGTTGCGCCGCGGCACAGAGCAGCACCGCGCGCAGGTCGCCGGCGAAGGCGATCGGGATCGCGATGGCGTGGTCGCAGCCGCAGAGGGCGCGCAGGTGGCCGGCGTCCAGGAGCGCCGCCGCGGTCTCGCCCTCGGGCGCGACCTGCACGACCCTCGTGCGGGCGGCCTTGGCCGCGAGGCTCCGGTCGTCGAGCGGCAGGCGCTGGAGCGCGTCCAGCGAGCCCGCGCCGCCGCCCTCGGAGGCGACGAGCCTGAGCGCTCCCGGCTCCTGGGCGACCTCGTAGAGACAGGCGATGTCGGCGTGCAGGAGGCGCGGCGTCGCCGCGACGATCGCCCGCGGCGTGCCGTCCTCGCCGGCGTGGAGCAGGGCCAGCGACGCGTCGGCCACGATGCGGGCCAGCGCGCCGCTCGACGTGGGCGGGTCCTGGCGACGTCCCTTTCCGGACGGTCCTCCCCGCTCGGCTCGTCGCCCTCCGTCGTCGCTGTTCACTCCGCCCCTCGCGCCTTCTGCCAGGATCCCGGCGGGCGCGAGGCGAGACTAACACGAGCGTTCGTACGGCACCTCGGTTCGCTCAGCGATCCTTTGCCGGGCCCGAGCCCGGCGCGGGCCGCGCCCACGCCCACACCGCGGAGAGCTCCGTGGGAGCCTTCGATGTCATCCAGCTGCGCGGCATTCAGGTGCAGGCGACAACACCTGCCTTACAGTGGGAGCGTTGCGTGCTCGGAGCTGTCGAGCTCGCCATTGCAGGAAAGACAGCGATGGCCGGATGGCGTCGAGGAGGTCCTGCGTCGCGTGGCTGAAGCTCCTGGCCTGGATGGCGGAGGCCGGATCGCCGGTGAGGTTGACCTCTCGCTGCCTGGGGGCGCCGTCGACGCCACCCCCGCCGGTTGACGCTCGCGGTCATCTCTCCATGCTCCCCGTGAACGCGGGTTGCCCGCGCACGGAGGAACCATGTCCAGGACAGCGTCGAACGAGACGAGGAAGATCCGCTACGCGGTCGTCGGGGCGGGCAACATCGCGCAGGTCGCCGTGCTGCCGGCGTTCAAGAACGCCGCCGAGAATTCGGAGCTCGTCGCGCTCGTCTCGGGTGATCCCGAGAAGCTCGCCGCGCTGGGCGAGCGCTACGGCGTCACCGAGCGCGGCGGGTACGACGAGCTCGAGGACATCCTGAAGCGCGCGCGCGCCGACGCGGTGTACATCGCCCTGCCCAACGCGATGCACCGCGCGTACACCGAGCGCGCCGCGGCGGCCGGCGTCCACGTGCTCTGCGAGAAGCCCATGGCCATGACCGAGGAGGACTGCGAGGCGATGATCCGCGCCACGAAGGACCGCGGCGTGAAGCTGATGATCGCCTACCGTCTCCATTTCGAGGAGGCGAACCTGCAGGCCATCGAGATCGCGCGCTCGGGCAAGCTCGGTGAGGTGCGCGCGTTCACCTCCCTGTTCACGCAGGTGGTGCGCCCCGGCGACATCCGCACGCGGAGCGAGGAGGGCGGCGGTGCGCTGTTCGACCTCGGCGTTTACTGCGTCAACGCCGCGCGGTACCTCTTTCGTGAGGAGCCGACCGAGGTGCTCGCCACGAGCCTGCGGCTCGACGAGAAGCGCGCCAAGGACGTCGACGAGACCACCGCGGCCATCCTGCGCTTCCCGAGCGGCGCGGTCGCGCAATTCACCGTCAGCCAGGGGCTCGCGAGCGTGTCGACGCTCCGCCTCGCGGGCACCGAGGGCGACCTCCGCGTGGAGCCGGCCTTCGATTACACGGCCGACATCAAGCATTACCTGACGGTGGGCGGGAAGACGGAGGAGAAGACGTTCAAGAAGCGGGACCAGTTCGCTCCCGAGCTCGTCTATTTCTCGCGCTGCGTCCTCGAGGGCAAGGAGCCCGAGCCGTCGGGCCTCGAAGGGCTCGCCGACGTGCGGGTGATGTTCGCGATCCAGAGCTCCGCCGCGAGCGGGAGGGTCGAGGCGATCCCGCCGCTCCGTCCGGAGCAAAGGCCCGACATGCGCCAGAACATCAAGAAGCCCCCGGTCGACGCGCCGGAGCCGGTGAAGGCCCCGTCGCCGTCGGAGCAGTGAGGCGACGACCCGACCCAGGCCGCGGCCTCCGGGGAGGCCCTGCTGGGTCGCTCCAGCGGACCCCTGGCCGAGCGCCGGCGCGGCGCCCGCGCGCTCCTCGCGCCGTCACCCTTCGAGGTAGGAGCCGAGCTCTCGTTGCCGCGAGCGCATCCGGAGCTTCTCGAGCAGCTTCGCCTCGATCTGGCGGATGCGCTCCCGCGTCAGCGAGAACGACTGCCCGATCTCCTCGAGCGTCTCGTCCTCGTTGCCGTCGAGGCCGAAGCGGCGCCGCAGGAGCTCGCGCTCGCGCGGCTGGAGCGAGTCGAGCAGCTCGCGCGTCTGCTCGATCAGGCGGCGCCGGGCCAGCATCTCGGCGGGCGTGGGGTCCTCGTTGGCCAGCAGATCGCCGAACCGGGTGTCGCCTTCCTCGCCGACGGGGGCGTCGAGGCTGAGCGGCTCGAGGGCGAGCTCGCCGATCACGCGCACCTTCTCCACGGAGAGGCCGCTGCGCTCCGCGACCTCCTCGACGGAGGGCTCGCGCCCGCGCTCCTGCACCAGATCTCGCCGGGCGCGCACCACCTGGCTCCGGATCGCGGTGAGGTGGACCGGCATGCGGACGGGCTTCCCCTGGTTGAGGATCGTCCGCTTGATGGCCTGCTTGATCCACCACGCGGCGTAGGTGCCGAAGCGGTGGCCGCGGCGGTACTCGAACTTGTCGGCGGCGCGGATGAGGCCGAGGTTCCCTTCCTGCACGAGGTCGAGCAGCGGGACGCCGAAGCGCTGGTGCTCCCGCGCGATGGCGACCGCGAGCCGGAGGTTCGCCTGGACGAGCTCCGACTTCGCCTGGGCGACCGCGCGACGCCCCCGGGCGATCGCCGCGATGGTGGCCGCGATCGGCGCGCGCTCCGCCCCGTCGGCCTCGGCCGCCGCCGTGCGCAGGCTCCTCTCGATGCGCTCCTCGAAGGTCGGATCGAGGCGCAGCTCGGCGAGGCCCGCGGCGAGGCCCGCCAGGGCGATCTCCACGTCCTCCTCATCCCGCCGCCGCGCGACGAGCTCTGCGTCCTGCTGCCGGGCGACGAGCGCCCGGGCGACGCCGAGCAGCCCCACGAGCCGCGTCGTGCACGCGTCCGCGTCGGGATCGTTCGCGTCGGTCTCGCACAGGAGGTCCCGAACGCTGAGCGCCCCGTTCTCGACGTCCTCCGCCGTGAAGGCGAGCTCGCGCAGGGCGACGGGCGAGCGGACCCATGCCTCGAAGCACGCGAGCGCGCCCGCCTCGATGCGGCGGCCGAGCGCGACCTCGCCCTCGCGCGTGAGCGGCTGGCTGCCGGCGAGCGACCGGAAGTACAGCTCCGTCGCCCCGAGCGAGGCCTGCGTGCCAGCGGACTTCGGGCGGCGCGCCGGAGCGCGCTCGCCCCCACGGCCGGGCGCGGCTCCGCGCCCGGCCGTGGACCCGCGCCCGGGCGCGGAATCGATGGAAACGGGAGGACTCGATTCGGACTCGCTCGCCGGTAGCGAGGAACGGAACCTCATTCAATGCGCTCCAGTGTTGCCGCTGCTTCGTGCCTGACCTTGAAGGGTGTGAAGGGGCACGATCATCGAGGCGCCTCGTTATCCTAACCGCCAAGGACGTAAATAGGAAAACGAATCGCTCGCTGATTTGGCGCATTTCCACGGTGTTTTCGGAGGTCGTCCGACGGCTGGAGCGGAGCGTCTCTCCGCCGGCGCAGGCGGCCGCGCGGTCGCGCGTGGCCGAACGAGCGGGCACGGCCTGCTGGAGTCGTCGGTGTTTCACCCCGATGCGGCCTTGTCGTCGCTTGCCGTTGGAGCCTGTCGCCGGACGTGGTGAGGACGGCGCCGGACGGACACGGCGGCGCCGCGAAGGGGCCAGGGGAAGACCGAAGCGGACGGCCTCGGAGGGGGCGCCGGGAGGTGGCGACGTGGCGGAGCCGCCTGGTGAGGGGGGTCGGATCGAGCTGGAACCGAACCGGAGGGACCTCGGAGGGGGCACGGGGAGGTGGCGACGTGGCGGAGCCGCCTCGCGAGGGGGGGGTCGGAGCGATCGGGAGCCGAACCGGAGGGCCTCGGAGGGGGCAGGGGGAGGTGGCGACGTGGTGGAGCCGCCCGGCGAGGGGGGTCGGAGCGATCGGGAGCCGAGCCGGAGGGCCTCGGAGGGGGCAGGGGGAGGTGGCGACGTGGTGGAGCCGCCTCGCGAGCGGATCCGCGGATCAACTCTATGGGGGGTCCGGCCCGCCGATCCCACCCTCGCGCCTGGCGCGCGATCCGCCGGCATCCCCCGCCTCGCTGTCGCCTGGTCGACCGCCGCGTCCGCGCATATGCTCCACGCCCGCGCGGCCTGCGGGGCGCGCAGGGAGCCAGGCGATCCAGGAGCGACGCGCATGATCCAGATCTTCGGCACGGCCAAGTGCAAGGCGACGCGGGCGGCGCAGCGGTTCTTCGCCGACCGGAGCATCAAGGTGCAGCTCGTCGAGCTGCGCGAGAAGGGCCTCTCCAAGGGGGAGCTCGCGAGCGTGGCGCGCGCGGTGGGCGGCATGCGCGCGCTCTACGACGCGGAGGGCGCGCGGGTGAAGGAGCGCGGCCTCCAGCACCTCGGCCCAAGCGAGGCGCGGCTCGCCGAGCTCCTCGTGGACGATCCGCTCCTGCTCCGCACGCCCATCGTGCGCGACGGCGCGCGCGCGTGCGTGGGCCACGCCGAGGCGACGTGGAAGGCCTTCGCGGAGGCCGCGAAGGCCGGCTGAGGCGCCCAGGGGGCGGCCGCCCAGGGGCCTCGACAGGCGCGCGGCCACGTTGTTGACGCTGCGCGCCTCCCCCCACCTCGCCGCGGGCAGACATCGTGTCCGGGGCGCCGGTACCCGGGCGCGCCTGCCACCGCTCGTCCTCACCCCGCCGGCGCGCGCCCGTACTCCTTGAGCTTGCGGTACAGCGTCGACACGCCGATCCCGAGCTCCGCCGCGGTCCGCGTCTGGTTTCCGCCGTGGCGCGCCAGCGCCGCCAGGATGTGCTCCTTCTCGACGTCGCCGAGCGTCCGCGCG
>JAICEP010000216.1 GCA_025924095.1 Sorangium sp. | reverse complement strand
GGATGCCGTGGGGGCCTGGGCCTCGACCCGAGAGCACGGCGCTGTTCGTCGGCTCGACGGCGCAGATGCGGACCGCGCTGCCCAGCTGATCCCTGAGCACGCGCCCGCAGCCGGTCAGCGTGCCGCCGGTGCCCACGCCGACGACGAGCGCCGCGATGTCGCCGCCGGTCTGCGCGAGGATCTCGAGGCCGGTGGCGCGCGCGTGAGCGGCGGGGTTCGCCGGGTTCTGGAACTGCTGGCTCATCCAGGCGCCGGGGGTCGCCGCGCAGATCTCGGCCGCGCGGGCGACCGCGCCGGCCATGCCCTGGCCCTCGGGCGTGAGGACGATCTCGGCGCCGTACGCGCGGAGGATGTGCCGGCGCTCGACGCTCATGTCCTCGGGCATGACCACCACGCAGCGGTAGCCGCGCACGGCCGCGATCATCGCGAGGCTGATCCCGGTGTTGCCGCTCGTCGCCTCGACGAGGGTCGACCCTTTCCTGAGGGCCCCTTCGCGCTCGGCGCAGAGCACCATGCCGAGCGCCGCCCGGTCCTTGACGCTGCCGCCCGGGTTCATCGACTCGAGCTTGCCGTAGATGACGCCGCCCCCCTCGGGCGAGATCCGGGCGAGTCGGACGAGCGGCGTGCCACCGATGAGCGCCAGGGCGTCCGGCACGACCGGGCCGACGCGCAGGGGGGCAGCGGGCAGGGGAGCCGAGCACTCGCCGGGAGCGTCGGGCGGGCTCGGCGGGGCGTCGCCCGGGGCTCGAGGGGTCGACATGACGCCAGTGTACACGTGAACAGGGCATCCTAGAGGATGCCCGGGGGTCGACGGGGGCGCCTCGGCCGTCCTCTCGGCTTGCCGAGCACCCGCTCGCTCCAGCGCTCGAGCTCGGCCCTCGGCCGCGTCGAGGCGGGCGACGGCCGGCGCCGGCAGCCCGCCGGAGCGAGCCCTAGATCGAGAGCTCCGACAGCACCCCGTAATGATCCGAGGCGGCGACGCCGTCCTCGAGCTCCTCGAAGACGACCCGCGACGAGAGCGGCTTGCCCCGCCCTTGCTTGTCCGGGCCCCGGACGAAGACGTAGTCGATGCGGCGCGGGTACTCGTTCGTGATCGCCGCGAACGGGTTCCGCACGGGATCGAAGGTGAACCCGGGGCCCTTGCCCGTCTGATCGAAGGTGTCGGCGAAGTACACGCTCTTCTGGTTCAGGGCGTGCAGCCCCTTCATGAACCGGATCTCCGTGGACTCGGGCTGCGCGTTGAAGTCGCCGACCACGATGGGCGGCAGGCCGTCCATCGGCGCCTCGCGCATGACGACCTCGGCCACGGCTGCGACCTGCGCCTCGCGCACGGCGCCGTGGTGGAACTTCCAGTTCAGGTGGGTGACGAAGAACGGGATCATGCCGCGAGGCGACGCGAGCTCGGCGAGCAGGATCGAGCGCTTCTCGTCGGTCTCGCCCGTCGGCAGGGGGAACGCCTGGCTCCGCCCGATCGGCCAGCGCGACAGCACGGCGTTGCCGAAGAGCACGCCGCCGCCGAGGTCGTGCGCGGCGCCGAACGCGGCCTCGTAGCCGAGCCCCTCGGCGATGTCGTCGGCCAGCGACCGGCCCTCGTACGACAGCACCTCCTGGAGCCCGACCACGTCGGGGTCGAGCTCGCGAACGCCCTTCCGGATGAGGCCGAGACGCGCCTCCCACGGGTCGTGGCGGTTCCAGATGTTCAGGGTGAGCACCCGCAGGCAGCTCCGGGCAGCCGCGCCGGAGCCGCCGTGCACGGCGCCGCCGGCCCCGGTGCCTTCTCGAGGACGAACCATGCCGACGGGCTACGCCAGCTGCGCGTCCGAATCCAGCCGTGATACGAAGGGCTCGGCGCAAGCCGCTCCCTTCCGGCGCGGAAGGGCGACCTTGACCGGGAGAACCCTGAATGATCGCGAGTGCTCCTCGAAGGGGGCGGCCTGGAACGGCCTCCTTCCGATCTCGAACCCCGCTCCGCCTGGCCGAAAGCCTCCTCCTGCTCGCGCTGCTCGCCGGCTGCGACAGCAAGATGGAGCCCAAGGAGTGCGACAAGCTCCGCGGTGACGCCTTCGAGATGGTGAACAAGGCGCAGCACTGCAACACGGACGCCGACTGCCGCCAGAGCGAGTGGCCGGGCTGTGCGAAGCCCATCAGCAACGCGACCTTCGACAAGATCAAGCCCCTCGCGGAGAGCTACAAGACGGGCCAGTGCGAGGAGCCCAAGGTCGACTGCAAGAGCCCGCCGCAGTCCTACTGCAAGCAGGGGCTCTGCGTGCACCGCGAGATCGGCGCCCCGGAGGGGGCGGGCAACACGCCCACCGACCAGATCCAGATCCAGTGATCGCGGCGGCGCCGCCCGGCCGCGAGCCCCGCGCGTCGGTACGCGCTTGACGCGCGCACCCGCAGAGGCCACGGACGCGGCCGTGAGCGAAGGCTTCTATCGCGGCAAGCGCGCCGTCGTGACCGGCGCCGGCGGGTTCATCGGCAGCCACCTCGTCGAGGCGCTGGTCCGGGAGGGCGCGCGCGTGCGGGCCCTCGTCCGGTACACCTCGGGCTCGCGGCGCGGGTACCTCGACCGGCTCCCCGAGGACGTCCTCGCGCAGGTGGAGGTCGTCCCCGGCAACGTGGAGGACGCGGGCGCGGTCCGGTCGCTCGTGCGCGGCGCCGACGTCGTGTTCCACCTCGCGGCCCTGATCGGCATCCCGTACTCGTACGTGGCCCCGCAGCAGTACGTCGCGACGAACGTGCAGGGCACGCTGAACGTCCTCGAAGCGGCGCGCGAGCACGGCGCGCGCGTGGTCCACACCTCGACGAGCGAGACCTACGGCACCGCGCGCTACACCCCGATCGACGAGGCCCACCCGCTGACCGGCCAGTCCCCGTACTCGGCCACGAAGATCGGCGCCGACAAGCTCGCCGAGAGCTACCACCTCTCCTTCGGCCTCGAGGTCGCGACGATCAGGCCGTTCAACACCTACGGCCCGCGGCAGTCGTCGCGCGCGATCATCCCGAGCGTGATGCAGCAGCTCGCCGCCGGGAGCGCCGCGCTCCGCATCGGGAGCACCGCGCCGGTGCGGGACCTCAACTTCGTGTCCGACACCGTCGCGGGCTTCCTCCTCGTCGGCTCGAGCGCGCGGGCCGTGGGGCAGACGCTCAACGTGGGGAGCGGGCGCGCCATCTCCATCGGCGATCTCGTCCGGCTCATCTTCGAGGTGACCGGCAAGCGCGCGGAGCTCGTGACGGACGAGGCCCGGGTGCGCCCCGACGCGAGCGAGGTGATGGTGCTGCTCGCCGATTTCCGCCGCGCCACGGAGCTCGTCGGCTACGCGCCCCGCGTGCCGCTCGAGGAGGGGCTCGCGCGCACGTACGCCTATGTCGAGCGCCACCTCGCCGAGTACCGGCCCCGCGAGTACGCGATCTGACGCACGACGCCGCGCCGTCCGGGCGCCTCACGCTCGGCTCTCCGGCGCGGCGCCGGCGGGATGGATGGAACGCCATGTGGAAGATACCTCTCAGCGATCTCTCGTTCGGGCCTGAGGAAGCCGAGGCCGCGCGGCAGGTCGTCGCGTCGGGCTGGTTGACGATGGGGGAGCGGACGGCGCAGTTCGAGCAGAAGCTCGGCGAGGCGCTCGGCACCCCGAGGGTGCTCGCCGTGACGAACTGCACCGCCGCGCTGCACCTCGCGTACACGGCGCTCTCGGTGGGCCCCGGCGACGAGGTGATCTGCCCGAGCCTCACGTTCGTGGCGACCGCCAACGCCGCGCTCCAGTGCGGCGCGAACGTGGTGCTCGCCGACATCGTCGGCGACGACGACCTCGGCGTCGACCCCGCCGACATCGCCCGCAAGATCACCCCGAGGACGCGGGCGATCGCGGTCGTCCATTACGCCGGCTACCCCTGCGACATGGACGCGATCGCCGCGATCGCGGCCGAGCGGGGGATCGCCGTGGTCGAGGACGCGGCGCACGCGCCGCTCGCGAGCTACCGGGGCAGGGCGCTCGGGACGCTGGGCGACGTCGGCTGCCTGAGCTTCTTCTCGAACAAGAACCTCGCGGTCGGCGAGGGGGGCGCCGTGATCGCGAAGGACGACGCGCTCCTCGCGCGCATGCGGCTCCTCCGCGCGCACGGGATGACGACGCTGACCCTCGACCGGCACAAGGGGCACGCGTTCACGTACGACGTCGTGGCCGCCGGCATGAACTACCGCATCGACGAGATCCGCAGCGCCATCGGCATCGTGCAGCTCGGCCGGCTCGCGGCGGGCAACGCGCGGCGGCGGGCGCTCGTGGCGCGCTACCACGAGCGCCTCGCCGGCCTGCCGGGCGTCGGGCTCCCGTACCGCGACTTCTACGCGCGCGGGCTGGGCGAGAGCGCGCACCACCTCATGCCGGTGCTCCTGCCCGAGGGCGCCTCGCGCGAGGCCGTGATGGAGGCCATGAAGGCGCGCGGCGTCCAGACGAGCGTGCACTACACGCCGATCCACCGCTTCTCGCACCACGGCGCCTCGGACCGGGTGCGCAAGGAGGGGCTCTCGCGGACGGACGCGATCGCGGGCCGCGAGCTCACGCTGCCGCTCCACCCGCGCATGCAGGACGCCGATGTCGACGCCGTGTGCGAGGCGCTCGCCGCGTCACTCCGGTAGGTACCGCTGCCGGTTCTTCTCGAACTCCTCCTGCGCCTCGGCGAAGTCGTCGCTCCTGCCGATGTCGAGCCAGTGGCCCCGGAAGGGGACGGTGGCCACCTGCTCGCCGGCGTCGAGCAGCGCGTGCATGAGGTCGTCGAACCCGAACGGCCGGCCCTCCGGGATGAAGCGCAGCACGGAGCGGCTCATCGCGTAGATGCCCATGCTGACCCAGAACGTGTACGTGGGCTTCTCGCGGAACCCGACGACGCGCCCCTCGGGGCCGAGGTCGAGCACGCCCAGGTCGATCTTCGAGGCGCGCTCGCAGACGGCGACGGCGAGCGGCGCTCCTGCCGCCTCGCCCGTGCGGTGGAGCGCCGCGAAGTCGATGTCGCTGAGGATGTCGCCGTTCATCACGAGGAAGCGCTCCGGCAGGTCCCGCTCGATGACCCGGAGCGGGCCCACGGTCCCGAGCGGCGTGTCCTCGCGCTGGTAGGAGATGCGCAGCCCGTACCGCCTCCCCTCGCCGACGACCGCCTCGATGAGGGCGGCCTGGTGGCCGACGCACATCACCACGTCGGTGACCCCGGCGTGCGCGAGCTGCCGGAGGAGGATCTCGACGATCGTGTGATCGCCGATCGGCATCAGCGGCTTCGGGATAAGGGCGGTGTAGGGGCGGAGCCGGGAGCCTTTGCCGCCGGCGAGCACGACTGCCTTCATGCGGTGACGTATACCCACGCGCTGCTCGGACGGGGGACCATTCCGCAGAATTTCGCGCTCATCCGGCCCGCCGCGTCCTCTCCGATTGACTCTCTTCCGGCTGCTCTTTAGTGATGGAGAGCGTCCCGCGGCAGGTCAGCCCCTGCGCGGCGCGATTCAACCTTCAAAGGCGGCTTGGGCAGCAATCATGACGATGGTCCCCCCGTCCCGTACCCCCGGAAGGAAGCGCCGGAAGCTCGGATATCGCGGCAGCGGCACCTTCGCCATGTGCAGCGCCGGTCCGCACCCGGGCGGTCCGCTCTTCCGGCAGCTCTGCACGCTCGCCGACCGCTTCAGCGCGTGCCCGGACGACCCGGCCGCGGCGCAGATCGGGAGCGTGCTCTCCCTGCTCGCCTTCTACGCAACGAAGCCGAACGACCGGGATTTCCGGCTGTCGTTCGGCTCCTTCGTCATGGATCTCGCCCTCGCCGACGAGGAGCGCGCGCGGGCTCGGGCCGAGGGCGACGGGCCCGTCCCCTACCGGCGTCCGCTCCTCGCTCGCTGACCTCGGCTGCGATGAGCACGCGCGAATTACCGACGCGCCCCGCGGGGCGCAGCATGCGGACGGCCTCTGCCTCGGTCGTCCTGATCGTGAGCGCCAGCGAGCAGCTCGCGGAGCGTTGCCGCCGGCTGGTCTTCGTCGAGGGCGCCGACCTGCTCGCGTGCGATCTCGTGTCGCTGCGCGGGAGCGCGGCCTGGTTGAACCCGCTGGCCATCGTGATGACCCAGGACGTGCGGGCGTTCGATCCGGAGGGGTTCATCGAGCTGTCGCGGCGCATCGGCGCGGAGCTCGTCGTGCTCCCGTCCGAGAGCGTCTCGGACACGCAGCTCACCGCGATGATCACGGCGGCGCTGGACATCGCCCTGCGCCGCCGGACCGACTGACGCCCCTCGGGCCGCGCCGGCGATCGCGTCAGTCGCGCGGCGGGAGGACGTCGCCGGACCGGCTCGCCAGCAGGCATCCCTCGTCCAGGCCGAGCTTGCACGCCTTGGTGAACAGCTCGACCGACTTCGGGCCGTCGCGCTTCACGCCTTCGCCCTGCGCGTGGAGGTGCCCGAGCTCGACGCAGGCGGGGGCGTTGCCGCGCTCGCAGACGCGCTGGAACAGCGCGGCCGCGCGCCCGGCGTCGGCGCTCGCGCCCTGGCCGTGGAGGTAGGCCCTGCCGGCCGCGAGGCAGCCGAGGTTCGCGCCCGCGTGGCACGCGCGCGCGTGCCAGTAGAGCGCCGCCGCGTCCGCCCCATCCGCCGCGCTCGCCCCGTCCGCCGCGCTCGCCCCGTCGGCTCTGTCGGGGGGCGCGAGCCGATCGTGGTACGCGTCGCCGAGCCGCAGGCAGCCCCGCGCGCTCCCCTCCGCGCACGCCTCCTTGAACAGCCCCATCGCCCGCCCCACGTCGACCGAGACGATCGCGCCGCCCAGGTACATCGATCCGAGCGTCACGCAGTCCTCGATCTGGTGGTCGGCGCAGCCGTTCGTGCAGCCCACGAGATCGTCCCGCTCGCAGGGCAGCCGGAACGGCGGTGGGGCGGCTTCGGCCGGCGCCGCGGCGGGCGGCGGCGTCGCCGCGGTGGCAGGCCGGAGGGGCCCCGCGGCGTGGCGCGGCGTGGTCGTGGCCGCGCCGCCGCAGCCGCAGAGGAGGAGCGCGCCGAGGAGCGCCTGGGCGAGTTCACGCACGTGCATCCTCGAACTCATGACACACCGGTCGCCCTCTCCCAACGCCGCCCGCCGAGGCGTTTGCCCCGGACGCGCCGGGGGCCGGGGCGCGCCGGGGGCTGGTCCCCCGCCGGGCCTCGGTGTAGACGGATCCGATGCCGCTCATGAGCCCTCCTCCGCTGCAAACGCTTGACGAGCCCAACCTCGAGGCGCTCGTCGAGCTGATGTTCCTCGCGGCGTTCGCCGACGGCGAGTTCAGCCAGGAGGAGAAGGTGCATTTCGCGCGGAGCGTGGAGTCGCTCACGGACCGGCGGATCCCTCAGAGCACGATGGACGAGCTCATCCGTACCGTGGTGGAGCAGCTCCAGAAGGAGGGCCGCGCCGCCCGGCTTGCGTCGCTCAAGGAGCGGCTCGCCACCCCGCAGGCCCGGAAGGTCGCCTTTTTCCTGGCCGCCCAGGTCGTGGTCTCCGACGGGATCGTCAGGACCAGCGAGCGCGAGCTCCTGCTCGACGTCGCCGCGGCGCTCGAGCTCGATCAGACCGAGGCCGCGGACGTCCTGCGGAAGCTCGCTGCTTCATGAGCGTCCGGCCGCCCTCGGCGCGCTGCGCCCGGGCCGCCCCGGGGGTCTGCTCGGCCGCGGGGGCGCGCTCCAGGGCGGGGCGAGCGCCGCGAGGTGAACGGGCGCCGTCGTTTTCGGTTACGATGGCGTCGCCGTGACCTGGTCCTCGACTGGCAGTTTCCTGATCCCGTTTCCGGTGCCGGGCTCAGCGCTGACCTCCACCCGGGGCACGTACATGATCGGGGCGCTCATCGGCGACGGCCAGTATGGCTCGGTGTACGAGTGCAGCGGGCCGTTCGACCAGGTGTACGCCCTGAAGATGCTGCGGCCGGCCAACAAGCCCTACCAGGTCGTCAAGGAGGAGTGGTCGCGCGAGATGCTCCGCCTGGAGAGCTTCCGCCACCCGAACATCGTCTACATCCACGACGCCTTCGAGGTGAACTACCTCTTCTACCTGGCGCTCGAGCGGTGCGACACGAGCCTCCGGGCGCTGCTCGGCACCCCGTTCCAGCCGCCCTTGCTCCTGGAGCTCGCGCGCCAGCTCCTGATGACGCTGCAGTACCTGCACGACAACGGCGTCGTGCACGCCGACCTGCACGCGGGCAACGTGCTCATCTCCCAGCTTGACCACAGGCCGCTCGTCAAGCTCACCGACTTCGGCGTGGCCCACCAGCTCGACGGCGTCACCCGCTGGTTCCGCCCGCAGGTCGCGAACCCGAAGATCCTCGTGCCCGAGCTCGTGACGGCGGGCTACACGACGACGCAGAGCGACCTCTACCAGCTCGGGCTTCTCATGTACCAGATGCACACCGGCCAGCCGGCCATCGACGTGAACGCCCCTTACGAGGAGATCACGCGGCAGATCGCCGAGGGGACCCCGCGGCAGAAGGCCGAGGCGCTCGGCACGCCGCTGAGCCAGGTGGTCGCCAAGCTGCTGCGCCGCCGCGACGCTTACCGCTATTTCTCCGCGCGCGACGTCTGGGACGACCTGCGGCAGCTCCGCTGGACGTAGCGCGCTCTCCGCTGCGCCCGCGGCGCGCTCCGGGCTACACCTCCCTCGCGTCGCCCGCGGCGCACCTCGTCTCCCTGGGCGCCTCCTTACTTCTTGGCCGGCGCGGCTGCGTCGTTCGCGGCGTCGCCGATGCCGAGCAGCTCGATGTCGAAGACGAGCGTCGCCTTGCCCGGGATCTTCGGCGGGCTGCCCGACTCGCCGTAGGCGAGGCGCGAGGGGATCGTGAGCTTGCGCTTGCCGCCCACCTTCATCCCGACCACGCCCAGGTCCCAGCCCTTGATGACCTCCGTATTGCCGAGGGTGAACACGAACGGCTCCCGGCCGACGGAGGAGTCGAACTCGGCGTTGGTCTTGAGCAGGCGCCCTGTGTAGTGGACGCGGACCTTGTCGCCGTCCTTCGCCTCCGGGCCGGTGCCCACGACGGTGTCTTCCTTGATGAGGTCGGCGGGCTCCGGCTCGGCGGGCTTCACCTGCGGCACGGCGCTGCCCGGCGGCAGATCCGGTTCGGGGACCTTGTCCTCGCAGCCCGCGACCGGACCGAGGAGGACAGCGCAGGAGAGGGCGAGGACGATTTGGATAGGCTTCATGCCGCCACCTCTTACGCACCCCGCGCGGCCCGATCAACGGTCTCCCGCCGCGGCCGGGTCCCGGGGGCGGGCCGGGTTTCCGTTGCGGCGCTCCGGCCCGCGCGGTTAGGGTGCGGCCACCTTGGCTCGTGCGTTCTCCGTCGCTGCCCTGGCGATCGCCGAGGGAGGCGCCAATGCCGTCGGCGCCGTGCGCTTCACCTGCGCCGAGACGGAGCTCGAGGTCGAGCTGGTCCGTGTCGCCGGCTACGCCGAGGGGTTCGCCCTGGGCGCCGTGGCGGCGCCGGTCCGCTTCGGGGTCCCCTACACCGCGATCCGTGGCCTCTTCCGTCGCGGCAAGGCGCTCTGCGTGGCGCTCGATCCGTCCGCGTGCTCGCCGCACAACTGCTTCGTCCTCGCGCGCTTCGAGGGCGATCTCCCCGGCGTGCCCGGCGTGATCTCGCCGGCGGCGATGGAGGCGATGGAGAGCGCCTACCGCGCGCGCCTCCGCGCCCGCGCGGCGAGCTGGATCGCGCCGGCGCCGGTCGGCGTGCTCGCGGCCGCCCTGTCCCCCGACTATCTCGCGAGCGGCCCGCTCGGCACCGCGTCGCTCGCGCTCCTCGTCGGGCTCGCGATCTGGCTCGCGCTGCGCTTCGCCGCGCGGCTCGTGACCTGGGGAGGGCTGCCTTCGGATCGCCTGCGCGACGCGCTCGTGGCGGAGCTGTCGCGCCGCATGGGCTTCGCGTCGGACCGCCTCGCGGCCTCGACCCCCGACGCGCCGGCCGCGCCCGTGTTCGCGCCCCGGCCGACGCCGCTCGGCGCGCAGCCCGGGCGTGAGCGCGGCGGTGAGGAGGGGTTCGACGCCCTCCCGCTCCGGGCCCGCGTGCTCGTGCCCGCGGCGCTCGCCGTGGTCGGCATCGTGGCCACGATGGCGTTCGTGCAGCGGTTCGCGGCGCCCCGCGATCTGCCTCCGGCCGAGCGGCGGGCGGCGCGCGGCGTCGGCCCGGCGGCCCGCGGAGCCGCCGCAGCGCTCTTCGCGAGCGAGGCCCGGGAGCGCGCCGAGCCGTCGTTCCCGCACTGCCTCTGCGACCGCGCCGACTCGCCGCTCTGGCGGCAGGGGGTGCCGATCCTCAGCGTGCTCGGCTCGACCGGGCCCGACGATGGCGCCGGGGTGATCGCGCCGATCCTGCGGCGAGACCGGGCGGAGGACGACGAGGCCGCCGCGGAGCCGGGCGAGACCGGCGTGGAGCCGGCCGATGCCGGCGCCGAGCCGGCCGATGCCGGCCGCGATGGGGG
>JAICEP010000215.1 GCA_025924095.1 Sorangium sp. | reverse complement strand
GTTGGTCCTGAAGGGGGTTGTCTCGCCGTGAGCCAAAGATGAGCTCGCCGAGCTCACGCCATGATCGCGGTGGATCTCGAGGCGCCTCCGTTTGACACGGTGTGGCAGCCAGCCCCCGTAGCGCCGAGGGGCAGCGTGGCCCTGATCCCGCCAGAGCTTTTCAGGTACCCGCCCGCCGTCGGCCCGCTATCCTGTCGGGGGCATGTCGGTCCTGCTGCAGAACGAGTACCTGACGGTCACGCTCGAACTGGAGCGCTCGGTCGTCCGGAGCACCCGTTCTGAAGTCCCGTATGCCTCCCCCGACGAGTTCATCCGGGTCCACACCGAGGCGCTGCAGATCTACGAGTCGATCGAGCGCGCGAGCCTCGGCCACCTCGTGGATATCCGCCGGCCCGCCATGAACAACGATCCGGCGTTCGAGGCCGCGACGATGCGCACCCGCAGCATGATATGCCAGGAGTTCGCCGCCGTCGCCGTTGTGGTGCGGACGGCGGTCGGCGCATTGCAGGTGAACCGGCTCCTGCGTGAGGAGAACAACGACAACGTCGTCGTGTTTCACGACGACGACGTCGCGATGGGATATCTCCTCCAGGAGCTCGGGAAGCGGGTGCGTCGCTCCAGCGCGCCGCCGGGCGGCCGATCCCGGAGCTCCCGTCCGTCGGCGCGCCCCGCCAGGGTGCGCTGAGCCCGCGTAGCCCTGATGACCCGACGGCCACTCCGGCTCCCGATCGAGGGCGCCCGCGGCGCCGCTTCTCGTGAGCGCGCCCTTCGCCTACCATCGGGGGATGCGCACGTGCTCGCGCTGCGGACTCCTGATCGACGCAGAGGGGCGCTGTTATCCCGGGTGCACAGGCCCGGATCCCGGGTGCACAGGCCCGCTCGCCACCGTGCGCTGCGGCGGCTGCTACCAGCTGAACCCGCCCGACGCGGAGCGCTGCGGCGGCTGCGAGCACGAGCTCGGCCTGGAGCCGATCGCGGAGCCGGACGCGCTCCGCTGCTCCGAGTGCGAGGAGCCCTTCTCGGCGTTCCGCGCCGCGACAGGCCTGCTGCGCGACTGCGGTCGATGCGGCGGCCAGCTCGTCGACCACGCGCTCCTGCGAGACCTCCTGGAGAGCCGGGAGAGCTACGGCACGAGCGCGCCGAGGCCGCCGCGGCGCCCGGAGCCGGTCGACGTCCGCGTGCGCTACATCCGCTGCCCGGCGTGCGGCCAGCCGATGAACCGCAAGAACTTCGCCGGCAAGAGCGGCATCATCGTCGACATCTGCAGGGAGCACGGCACCTGGTTCGACCGGGGTGAGCTCCCGCTGCTCCTCGCCTTCGCCGCGTCGGGCGGCACCGCGAGGGCGCGGCAGCAGCAGATCGAGGACGAGGAGCGCTCGCGCCGGCAGGCGGAGATCGCCAGGGACACGGCGAGACGGGCGAGCGCCGTCGTGACCGCCTCGGCCTGGGAAGGCCGGCGAGCCCGGCGGCTCGCGGTGGAAGAGCTGCTCGAGCTGCTGTGGCAGATCACCCGCTGAGCAGGTGAGGAGAGCGCCTCTCGCCGGGTGGCAAGGCTGCGCCTGACGGGAGCACCGCCGGCTCCGCGCTCGGCGGCTCCCTCAGGGGGCGAGCCTCACGAAATAGGCGTCCTCGCTGCCCGGCCGGCTCGTCATCGGCCCGAGACCAAGATCGACCGTGTCCTGGAAGCGACCGACGGCGAGCACGGCTCCCGTCGTGTCGGTGGTGAGGGCGTGACCGTACGCGTGGACGCCCCAGAGCCATGGGCTGCCTTCCGGGAAGTAAGGGGTGGCGCCTTTTCTGCTCCAGACCAGCGCCCCGGCGGCGTCGAGCTTCGCGATATAGGCGTTCGGGATGAAGGTGGTGCCGATGTCCCCGGTGCCGAAATCGATCGAGTTGGTGAAGAAGCCGGTGAAGATCGCGTTCCCGGCTGAATCCGAGGCCACGCTCTCGAGGTCCATCGCGCCGTTGTCGTTTCCGAAGCTGCGCGCCCAGAGGGTGTTGCCCGCGCTGTCGAACCTGGCCCCGAACGCCGCCTGGTACCCGCCGACCCAGATGCCAGGGTCGAGCTCGAAGCTACTGATCCAGTTCCAGCCGCCAAGGACGATATTGCCCCCGGCGTCGACCGCGATGCTCTTGCCGTACTGGTCGCTGTAGGTGCCGAAGCGCCTGCTGAAGACGTGCTGTCCGTTCGCGTCGAGCTTCAGGAGGAACACGTCCAGCGAGCTCACATCCAGCTTCGGCGCGAGCGGTCCGCCACCGAAGTCGACCGTGTCGTCCACGCCCCCGGTCAGCACGGCGTTTCCATCGCCGCCGACGGCGATGGCCACCCTGCGGTTGAAGTCGCCCTCGACGCGCTTTGTCCAGAGGGGATTGCCCGCTGGATCGAGCTTCGCGACGAGCAGGGCGTCGCCGGCGCCGGGCGCGACCGCGCCGCCGCCGAGGTCGGCCGCGCCGCGCACGGAGCCGGCGAGGAAGACGTTCCCGGCGCCGTCCACGGCCACGCCGTCCGGCGAGGCCTCGAAGACGCTGAAGTCGCCCTCGACGCGGCGGCTCCAGAGGTGCTGGCCCGCCCCGTCGAGCTTCGCCACGAAGAGCTCGACGCCGCCCGCGCTCGCGAGCGGCCCGCCGCCGAGATCGAGGCTGCCGGTGAACGTGCCCACCAGCACCACGTTCCCGGCGCCGTCCACGGCGAGGCTCGCGCCGCGCTGATCGCCGCCGTCGCCGAAGCGAGCGCTGAAGAGGTGTCCGCCCGCCGGGTCGAGCTTTGTCACGAAGACGTCGAGGCCGCCCGCGCTCGCGAGCGGGCCGCCGCCGGCGTCGAGGCTGCCCCGGAAGCTGCCGAGGAGGAAGGCGTTGCCATCGCCGTCCGCGACGACGTCGACGCCGGCCTCGACCTCCGCGCCGTGGAGCACCCGGGCGCCGGGTGGATCCACGACGGGTGTGAAGCAGACCTCCAGCCTGGGCCGCGTCGCGATGTCGGCGTGCTCGCTGCTCCGGAAGGCCGTCTTGTCGCTCGCGTATTCATCGAGCAAGACACCGTCGTTCGGGTAGGACGGGTGGTCGCGGTACCAGCCGTGGACGACCCGCGTCAGGTCGAGGGTGCGACTGCCTCCTCCGGCCGCAGCGACGATCTCGGCGAACTCATAAGGCCAGTGACCCTGGAAGCTCTGCCAGGTGACCGTGGGCTCGCTCCAGGAGCCATTGAAGGCTTGCACGACGACATCGCTGCTCGTGAGCTTGTTGCTCTGGTACAGCGTGAGGGCGGCTGACTCGAACCGCGTGCCCTGCGGCGCGGCCGGTAGCTCGAACCGGAGGAGGCTCTTCCGCCGGCCCGCGCTGCCGGTGCCCGTCTGGAGCAGGGGGCCGGCACTGTCATTCCAGGTCGGGCTGCTCTGCCACAGCGTGGCGTCCTCGACCGCGCCGTTCGTTCCGCGCTGGACCGTCACGCACGTCGACGGGTCGCAGGCGTCGCCGTCACCGTCGCCGTCACCGTCCGACTGCGCGGGGTTCGGTGATCCGGGACAGTTGTCCGCCGTGCTCGGGACGCCATCGCCGTCCGGATCCTCGGGTGAGGGGGACGCCGGAGAAGAGGCCTCGAGCACGTCCTCCTCGGCGGACCGAGGGCCTTCCCCGGCCGGGCTGCACGCCGTCGCGGCCGACGCGAAGCAAACCATACCGCTGACTCGGATCCACATGAACGAAGAATGCATGATGTCTAGCTCCTCCCCCGCTCGGAGGGGCAGCGGGGATGACCGACTCGTGTCGCGCGTTCCGACGTCTGCGCGTCCGCGCGTCCGCAGCTGTGCACGCCGCATGCCCCGGACCCGCGTCGCCCCGCCGGGCTGCCTCGCGCGTCGCGCGCCGTGTCGTGGCTCGCCGCCGAACCGCGGAATCACGCCCTGCAGCGCGAGAGGAGCCCGCCACGCCGGCGCGAAGCCTGCGATGCCCGCTCCTCACCGGCGGCCGGCCACCGGCCGGCCAAAAAAGGCCATGAGACCGTCCGCGGACGAACGGCTCCGGAGCGCCGACGCGGGCGACGAGCGCACCTCGCGCGCAGCGCGGGACGACGGGGCTCCGCGCGGGTCAACCCGGCGGGCCGAGGCGGCGATGCCCTGTCGAGATAAGAAGTGTCAATTCGATGCGCGCATCGCTCGATGGATTCGCCCGGGCGCGTGGGATGAAGCGTGCTGTGTGCCGGTGTGTCGCACAGGGCGCGAGCTCGGGGACCATGAGTCCAGCATGGCTGCAGAAGATGCGAAATTCAATCAAACTATTGCCCTCCGACTCATGTGTGCTTTCTCTGTTCCCATGATGACTTCTCGGACCCGCTTTCCTTTGCTCGATGAACGACTCCTGCTGTGTGCCGTGTCCGCCCTCCTCGCCGCCTGCGGCTCGGGAGAGCTCGCCGGCGCCGAGCTGTCCGAGCAGCACGCGTCCGCCGTCGCGCAGGCGGTGAGCCTCGTGCCGACGAGCGACGTCGCGCTCGACATGATCTGGGGTGGGGGCGGCACGGCGCCCATCTTCAGGCTGGTCGACGACGGCACCTCGTTCGGGGCGAGCGACGGCGGCGGCACGTTCGCGCGGAGCGCGCCGGGGGCCGCCGCAGCGTCGCTGACGCTCGGCTACGCGGGCGCCCCGGCGGGCGGCGCGAGCCAGGTCGTCGTCAACTACCAGGCGTGGGCGATCCACGGCGGCGCCGGCACCGTGCGCGTCAACCTCTACGACGGCAATACCCTGATCGGCTCCGGCCCGGCGCGCGCGCTCAGCGCGAGCCAGCAGAACCTGAGCGAACCGTTCGGCGGCCTCGCGGTGGCGAACGGCGACCAGCTGCGGACCGAGCTCGTCTTCCAGAACACCGCCGGCCAGGGGTCGCTCGTCTCGTCGCTCGTCTGGATCGATGTCACGCCTTCGGACGAGGACGGCGGCACGCCGCCGGACGGCGAGCCCGTCGTGTCGGACAAGCTCGTACCGAGGAACGGCGCCTGGTGGGGCGGGTACAACTCGGCGAGGAACCATGGCTGGGACTGGGGCCTCGCGATCAAGGACTTCGAGCAAAAGGCCGGCCGCAAGCTCGACATCGTGTACCGCTACCACGACTGGGGCACCACCGATAACGGCGTGTTCCCGGACAGGTTCGAGACGGCGCAGATGAGGGAAGGATATCTCGTCCACCTGTCGTGGGAGACGCGCCGCTACTCGGCGGGCCAGAACGTCACGTGGACCGAGATCGCGAACGGCTCGCAGGACGCCGTCATCCGGGCGGCCGCGGAGCGCGTCAAGAACGCGCCCGGCAAGCTCATGATCGCCTTCGACCACGAGATGGACAACACCGACATGCACAGCGCAGATGGCCCGGACGCCGATTACGTCGCCGCGCACCGGCGCGTCGTCGACCTGTTCCGCGAGGCGGGCGCGACAAACGTCGTGTGGGTCTGGACCCCGATGGGCTGGAGCGGCACGCGCGCCCGGCTCCCCGCCCTCTACCCCGGAGACAGCTACGTCGACTGGCTCGGATACGACCCCTACAACTTCTATGAGTGCAACGGAGGGGGGTGGAAAGATCCCGCGACGACGTTCGGGAGTCACTACACGTGGATGCACGAGCCGGCGCAGCGGGCCTGGCACGGCGACAAGCCGTACATCCTGAGCGAGTTCTCCAGCCACGAGGACCCGGCAGACCCGAACCGCAAGGGCGAGTGGATGCGCGGCGTCGTCGACGCCCTGAAGCGGTATCCCGACATCAAGGCGGTGCAGTTCTACAACTCGAACGTGACGCTCAGGAGCCCTTGCAAGCTGGCCGTCGACTCGAGCCCCCAGTCCGTGGCGGGCTATGCGGAAGCGGGGCGCGATCCGTACGTGAACCAGCCGCACGAGTGAAGCTACGTGCAGGACGGCCGAGGGCGTCGTATGACGTGTCGTCACGACATGACGTCCTTCGACCAGCGCCTGTCGGCCCTCGAGCTGTCCATCCTGCCGGCGTGGGTCTACGACCACGACCGGCACCGCTTCCCCTGGGCCAACGCGAAGGCCCTCCAGTTCTGGCGCGCGCTGGATCGCGCCGAGCTGTACTCCCGCGATCTCTCGGACCTGTCACCGGCCGTCCGCGCGCGGCTCGACGGCTACCTCCGCGTCCTCGCGGAGGGCGGCACCGTCGTGGAGGACTGGACGCTCTACCCGCGCGGGACGCCCGCCACCGTGACGCTCCACGGCCAGCCGATCCACGTCGACGACGGGCGGCTCGCCATCCTGTTCCAGGCGCTCCCGCAGGCCTCCGGCGTCGACGCCTCCATGGTGCGCGGCGTGGAGGCGGTCCGCCACTCGTCCGTGCTGGTCAGCCTCGTCGACCGCGTGGGGGCGGTGCTCTTCCACAACCCGGCGGCCCTGCGCGCCTTCGGCGACGCGCCGCAGATCGACGGGGTGTTCCCGGACGAGGGCGAGGGCGCGAAGGTCCGCGGGGCGATCGACGCCGAGGCGCCCTGGTCGGGGGAGCTGCGGGTCCTCACGACCGACGGCGAGCGGTGGCACCAGGTGGAGGCGCGCCCCACGACCGATCCCGTGACCGGCGCGCGCGCGGTGCTCGTCCAGCAGCTCGACGTCACGGCGCAGCGGCGCGCCGAGGGGCAGATCGAGCAGCAGGTCCGGCTCATCGATCAGCTGAACCGCTCGCTCGCCCTCGTGGAGGAGCAGCGGCGGCAGATCCTCACGCTGTCGGCGCCGATCCTCGACGTCGGCCGGGGCACGCTCGCGGTGCCGCTCATCGGGCGCCTCGACGCCGAGCGCGCCGGTGAGCTCGGCGAGCGGCTCCTGCCCGCCATCGTCGCGCAGCGGGCGTCCCACGTGGTCCTCGACGTCACCGGCGCGGACGCGCTCGATCCGGACGGCGCCGCCGCTCTGGAGCAGCTGGCGCGCGCGATCCAGCTGCTCGGCTCCAGGCCGATCCTCACCGGCGTCCGCCCGGAGGTCGCCCGCGCGCTTGTCGACGTCGACCTCGGCGAGGACCTGCTCGTCCTGCGCAGCCTCGGCCGCGGCCTGGAGGTCAGTCGCAGGCGTGCCGCGGCGAGGCGGCGGGTCTAGAAGACGACGCATGCCCATAGCCACCCAGATCGGCATCCCCACGCTGGTGCGCATCAAGCCCGGGGCGCTCCCGCGCAGCGGGCTCTACCTCTCCCGCGCGGCGCGCCGCCACGTCCTGCTGCTGTCGAGCGCGGGGACGCCCCCCGCCATCGAGGCGGCGATGCGCGAGGGGCTGAACGAGCAGGCGATCGAGGTCGTGGCGCAGCGCGAGGTCAGCTCGGCCAGCTTCGAGGAGGCCTCGGCGCTCCTGCCCGCGCTCCCGGCGCGCTGCGACGCGATCATCGGGCTCGGCGGCGGCCGCGCCCTCGACACGGCCAAGTACCTCGCGTTCCTCGCCCGGCTGCCGTTCCTCGCCGTGCCCACGTCGCTCTCGAACGACGGCTTCTGCAGCCCCTCGGCCAGCCTCACGATCGGCGGCAGGCGCCGCTCGCTCCCCTGCGCCGTCCCGTTCGGCGTGGTGGTCGACACCGACGTCTGCCTGCGCGCGCCGGAGATCCTCTGGCTCTCCGGCGTGGGCGACCTCGTGGCCAAGGTGACGGCGGTGCGCGACTGGAAGCTCGCGTTCCACGCGCGCGGCGAGCCGGTCAACGACTTCGCCGCCCTGCTCTCGGACGCGACCGTGTTCCAGTTCATGGCGCGCCCCCGGCGCGACCTCGAGGGCATGCGCCTGCTCGCGACGGCGCTCATGCTGAACGGCATCGCCATGGAGATCGCGGGGTCGTCCCGGCCGGCGAGCGGCAGCGAGCACCTCATCTCGCACGCGCTGGACCAGACCTCCAGCCGACCGCGGCTCCACGGCCTGCAGGTCGGCACGGCCGCCTACGTCGTGAGCCAGCTCCAGGGGCGAGACACCGACCACATCGCCGCCGTCCTCGACGCGACCGGCTTCTGGGACGCGATCCGGGCCGACCCGTTCTCGCTCGACGAGTGGCGCGAGGCGGTCCGCGTCGCGCCGGAGATCAAGCCCGGCTTCACCACGGTCCTCTCCTCCCGCGACTGCGCGCCGGAGATCGAGGCGATCCTCCGGACCGACCCGCGCCTCGAGGGGTGCTTCGCCTGACCCTCCGGCCGCGCTCACCGCGCGCCGGCGAGGAGGGGCGCCGCCACGGGCGGGGGGAAGCCCTCACGCGCGCCGGGGGCCGGCGGGGCGCCTCGCTTTTGAGGTGCGAGAGGGGACGGGCCCTGCCATAAGGCACCGCCATGACGGTGGAAATCCAAGGAAAGTGGGCGCTGGTGACCGGCGCGAGCCGGGGTATCGGAAAGCAGATCGCGCGCGGCCTCGCGGGCCTCGGCTGCAACCTGGTCCTGCACAGCCGCGACGCGGCGCACACGCGGGAGCTCGAGGGCGAGCTCGCCGGCAAGGGGATCCGGGTGAGCGCCGTCTCGGGCGAGCTGTCGGATCAGGCGGCGGTCGACCGGATGCTGGACGGCGCGATCGCCGCGTCGGGCGGGATCGACATCCTGTTCAACAACGCTGCCATCATGACGCCTTTCCGCACCTCGACCCTGGAGACGCCGGCGGAGGATTACCGGCTCAGCTTCGAGGTGAACGTCATCAGCCCGATCCGGATCACGTACCGGCTGCTGCCGACGATGCTGGAGCGCCGCTGGGGGCGCATCATCCAGGTGACCTCCGGGATCCAGGACCAGCCGGAGCTCATGGCCTATGCCGCGTCGAAGGCCGCGCTCGACAAGTTCGTGCGCGACACGGTCCCTTCGCTGCGCGGCACAGGCGTGCTGATGAACCTCCTCGACCCGGGCTGGCTGCGGACCGATCTCGGCGGGCCCAGGGCGCCGAACGACGTCGAGTCCGTCCTGCCCGGCGCGCTCGTCCCGGCGCTTGTCGACGGCGAGGTCCACGGGGTGTTCTTCCGCGCCCAGGACTACGCGCGCCCCGCCGCGCGCTGAGGCGCCCCGAGCGTGCCTCGACCCAGCGCTCCGGTTCGGGGCCGCGCCAGCAGGAACGATTGGTTCGCGCTCGTGGTACGTGTGTTGCTAAAGTAGTTGGAGTGAGAGCGATCTCGGACCCCCAGGCGGAGACGAGACGTCGTGCGGTAGGCGATGCAGGGAGCGCTTCGCCGGCGCGCACGACGGTGGTCAACACGCGTCCACCGCGGTGGCGACCCTGGTGTGCGCTCTTGCCGGTGCTGGCCTGCGCGTGCTCGCTGGAGGGGTTGTCCGCGGCGTGGGACACGTCGTCGGCCTCCGCGGGAGGGGCGGGCGTGTCCAGCGGCGCGGGCGCGGCGGGCGGGGGCGGCGCGGGCGCGGCGGGCGGGGGCGGCGCGGGCGCGGCGGGTGGGGGCGGCGCGACGGGCGACGTGCTCAAGCGCGAGGCCGAGGCCTGCGAGCTCACTGGCAGCTTCATCAAGGTGGAAGACGAGCTGGCCGACGGCGGATATTACGTGGTCGTCCCCGAGTCGGCGGGATGCGACGACGACCGGGTCAGCTGCTCGTTCAAGATCAGCGAGGCCGGCACCTATCAGATCAAGGTCAGGGTCGCCGCGGGACCCAGCGAGAGCACGGACAACTCGTTCCTGGTCCGCGTGGACCAGGCGCCGCCGCCGGGATACCAGTACAACTTCATCGGCACCGATTTCCACCTTGATTACGTCAACGACTCGGACGCCGAAAAAGGAATGATGCTCACCTTCGCGCTCGAGCCTGGGAGTCACCTCGTCTCGTTCGCGTGCCGCGAAGACGGGTCCAGGCTCGACTGGGTCGAGCTCGTTCGAATCGGCCCCTGAGCCCACCACGGGCCGCGGCGGCGAGCCCGGCGACGCCGAGTCGCTCGAGCTCGCGCAGGCGGCCCATCGCGCCGACGCCGACGACGCGGTGCTTCACGTGTCCACAGTGTCCATCTGCGGTTGACAGACTCGGTCGCGGCGCCGCGGTTGCCCGTCGGGGGAGGGGAAGCGCGCTGCGGCTGTCACCGCGGAAACGCCATGGAAGGCCGGGATCCGGGCGGCTTCGGACCGTCATGCGCTGGTGGCACATGCGTTGCTATGGAGCTCCCGAGAACGGCCCGTGCGCTGTCCGGCTTCTCCACCCGCGTCGCGCGAGCTGCTTGGCTCATCACGGAAAGGGTACTTGCTCATGAAGTGCGAATCTCGAGTCGCTTGGGCTGCGCTGATCGCGCTCGGCATCGCCGGCATCTCGGTGGTCGGGTGCGGCTCGGAAACGTCAGATCCGGAAGAGAATGAGGGCCAGCCGACGAGCAGCGGGAGCGGCGGCTCCACCACGAGCGCCAGCACCGGCGGGACCGGTGCCGGCAGCGGAGAAGGCGGCTCCAGCAGCGGAGAAGGCGGCTCCAGCAGCGGAGAGGGCGGCTCCAGCAGCGGAGAGGGCGGCTCCAGCAGCGGAGAAGGCGGCTCCAGCAGCGGAGAAGG
>JAICEP010000214.1 GCA_025924095.1 Sorangium sp. | reverse complement strand
GTCGCGCTCAGTCGTTGTCCGAGGCGTCGAAGGGGTCCTTCTCGAAATCGAGCTCGGCGTCGAAGGGGCCCTCCTCGACGATGTCTTCGAGCGAGAAGCCCACACGGTTCGGGCGGAGAATCTCGCGCTCGAACTCTGCAAAGTTCTGATACGACCTGGGAAGCGGCATCTGTCCTCCTCACATGTGCCGAGGCGACGTCATGGCGTCGGTCTGCTCGGCGAAGCTGGGCACCACGTCCGTGATCAAGGAGCGGTCAGCGCCGACCCTCGACGCGCGTCGAGGGCAGACGACGGCGCGAGCCGAGCGCCGACCTGCGTTGAAGCGAAGGCGAAAGCACGAGGACCTGCGCAGGAGCGAGCACCACAGGCTCGCGCCCGTCGCACCAGAACGCGTGGGCAAGGATCCGATCGACCGGGCCGGAGTCGCCGCTGGACAGCAGCGCCCCCCCGAGGCCGAAGCAACGACCTCGCCCGCGGGCCAACGGCCCCGTCGTTCGATCACTTTTGCCTACACCAAGCGACATGTGGGCCACTGTAGACACCCCTGCCGTTCAGGCCAACAATCCGACGAGCGAACGGTGGGGGAACGGCGGGCGGGCGGGCGCCGCCCAGCGTCCGGGGCATGCCCGAGCGCCGCGGACCGGCCGCCCGGAGGGGTGCTTCCGGGGCGCTGGCGGGGCGCTGGCGAGGCGTGAAAACGCGCGCCCGGAGCCTGGGTCAGGCCGGGCCGGACCCGCGCGTCCGTTCGAACATGCAGCGGAGACGCCTGCATCTCTCGACGTGCCGGTGGGGGTCGTGTAAGCAGCCGGGTCGGACGCGACACAGCACGATGCCATCGCACAACCAGGGGGGCGCGCCCGGCAAGCCCGGTTCCGCTCCCAAGCCTTCGCCTGTCATCTTCGCCGTCGCCAACCAGAAGGGGGGCGTCGGCAAGACCACGACCTCGGTCAACCTGGCCGCGAGCTTCGCCGCGGCGGAGTACCGGACGTTGCTCGTCGACTGCGATCCTCAGGGGAACGCGTCGAGCGGCGTCGGCGTGCGGCGGGGGAGCTTCGAGCTGTCCCTCTACGACGTCCTGATCGGGCAGGCAGCGCTGAAGGAGGCGATCGTCGCGACCGAGGTGCCCTTGCTCGACGTGGTGCCGGCGACGCAGGACCTCGTCGCGGCGGAGCTCGAGCTGGTCGACGCGACCGACCGCGCGACGCGGCTGCGCCAGGCGCTGCGCCCGCAGCTCGACGGGTACGCGTTCGTCGTCCTCGACTGCCCGCCGTCGCTCGGGCTGCTCACCTTGAACGCGCTCACCGCGGCGCACCGCGTGCTCGTGCCGCTCCAGTGCGAGTACTACGCGCTCGAGGGGCTGACGCACCTCATGGCGACGATCGACCGGGTGAAGAGCGCCTTCAACCCGGAGCTCACGGTCGAGGGCGTCGTCCTGACGATGTTCGACGGGCGCAACTCGCTCACCCACCAGGTGGCCGACGAGGTGAGGGCGCACTTCCGCGTCTTCGACGCGATCATCCCGCGCAACGTGAAGCTCAGCGAGGCGCCGTCGCACGGCAAGCCGGCGCTGCTCTACGACGCCCAGTCGAAGGGGGCGCAGGGCTACCTGAGCCTCGCGCGCGAGATCCTGGACGGCCCGCCCGCCGCCGCGGCAGATCCGAAGAAGACGCAGCGCGCGAATGACGAGGCGGAGCCGCAGGCCGAGCCCCCGCCCACCACCGGAGCGCGCGCGAGGGACGCACGACCCAGATCATGAATGCCGATCAGAAAGGGGCGCGGCGCGCGCTCGGACGGGGGCTCGACGCCCTGCTCCCGGCGCCGCCGCCGGCGACGTCGAAGGCGGCCGAGGGGCGCAGCGTGTTCGTCTGCGCGATCGAGAAGATCGTCCCGCAGAAGGGGCAGCCGCGGCAGCACTTCGACGAGGCCGAGCTGGAGGAGCTCACCGGGAGCATCCGCGAGCACGGGCTCATCGAGCCGCTCATCGTGCGCAGGACGCAGGCCGGGAACGACACCTTCGAGCTCATCGCGGGCGAGCGGCGGTGGCGCGCCGCGCAGCGCGCGGGGCTCAGGGAGGTGCTCGTCGTCGTCAAGGACGTCTCCCCCAGGGAGGCGTTCGAGCTGGCGCTGGTCGAGAACGTGCAGCGGGCCGACCTGAACGCGATCGAGATCGCCGAGGCGTTCGACCGGCTGCTGCGCGAGCACAGCTACACGCACCAGACCCTCGCGGAGCGCGTCGGCAAGGACCGCACGACGATCGTCAACTCGCTCCGGCTCCTCCGGCTGCCGCAGCGGATCCGCAGCATGGTGATCTCGCGCGAGCTCAGCGAGGGCCACGCGCGCGCGCTGCTCGGGGCGCCGAGCGACAAGGTGATGGCCGACGTCGCCGAGCGGACCGTCCACGGCAAGCTCCCGGTCCGCAAGGTCGAGGCGCTGATCAAGGCGGCGAAGGAGAAGGAGAGCCGGGCCGCGGAGAGCGGCGGGGAGGACCCCGGCGAGAAGAAGCCCGCGGGGAAGTCGCCCGCGATCAAGGACCTGGAGGCGCGCCTCATGCGGAGGCTCGGGACGCGCGTCGAGGTGCGCGACGAGGGCGGCCGCGGCGAGCTCGGCGTCACGTACGGCTCGCTCGACGAGCTCGACAGGATCCTCGCGCTGCTCGGCGCGTGAGCCGCCGCCCCGCTCCGGCGAGCGGGATCGGCGGGCGGCCGCGCTACTTCACCCGGACGCTGAGCTCCTTCACCCGGGCGCGGGCGCGCTTGCCGATCTCGGTGTCGCCCCCGTGCTTGCCCGCCTCGGTGAGCGCCGCGAGCGCGCTCTGCGGCTTGCGCTCGGCCAGGAACGACAGGCCGAGGTAGTAGTGCGCGGCCGCGAACCGCGGGTCCACCTTGATCGCCGCCTGGAAGTCCGCGCGCGCCCCCGGCTCGTCGCCGAGCTCGTGCCGGCACGTGCCGCGGCGCACATGGAACTCCGCCTCCGGCTTCAGCTTGATGGCGCGGTCGAAGGCCGCCACGCAGTCGGCGTACGCCTTGGCCGGCCCGAGCATCCGCCCGATCGTCGCGATCGTCGCCACGTCGTCGCCGGTCGCGGCGAGCGCCTTCTTGAGCTCGGCCGCGGCCCGGTCGAGCTCCTTCGCCTCGAACAGCATCGCGCCGTAGGCGAAGCGCGTGGCGGCCGTGTCCTCGGCCTTGAGCGCCGCCTCGTAGTGCTTGCTCGCGCTCGCGACGTCGCGCTTCAGGCCGTACGCGTAGCCCAGGTTCTGGTGGAGCGCGGAGCGGCCCGGCGCCTGCTCGAGCGCCTTCGAGAGCACCGCGATCGCCTCGTCGGGCCGGGGCGGCTCGTCCAGGTAGAGCGCCGCCAGGTTCAGCGCGGCGGCCTCCAGCTTGGGATCGCTCGCGAGCGCCTTCTTGTACGACGCCTCGGCGCCGGCGCGGTCGTTCGTCTTCTCGCGCGCGAGCCCGAGGTAGTAGTGCGCCTCGGCGCTGCTCGGCTCGTGCTCGATCGCCCGGAGGAGGTGCTGCTTCGCCTCCTCGTATTTCTCGTTCTTGATGTAAGCGACGCCCCGGTCCAGCGCGCTCGTCGACGTCCCCTTCGAGGTCGCCGCGTCGCTGCCGTCGGGCGGATCGGCGAGCAGCGGATCCGCGAACTGCTCGCGCGGGGGCTCCTGCGCTCCCCCGCACGCCGCGACGCACGCCGCGAGCGCCACACACACACCGCCGCGACGAGCGGCGATCGCCGCCCGCGCCGCACGCGAAAGCCACTTCTTGTTCATCCGACACTCCCTTCGCCGTCCAGGCCCTGGAGCACCGCGTGCAGCCGCTCCTCGACCTCTTGCAGCCGTTTGCCGTTCGCGACCTTCGTCCCGTCCGCCTCGCTCACATAGAACACGTCGGCCACGCGCGTCCCCTCGGTGTTGATCTTGGCGACCGAGATCGAGAGGCCGAGCTGGTAGAGCGCGTCCGAGATCGCGAACAGGAGGCCGGGGCGGTCGCGCGTGAGGACCTCGATCACCGTGTGATGGGACGCGCGCTCGTCGATGGATATCTGCGTCTTGACCTTCGGCGTCGGGCGCTCGCGCAGCCCGCCGCCCCGGCGCTTCTTGGCGAGCTCGGCGCCCGAGATCTGGCCCGAGAGCGCCGCCTGGATGTCGGTCACGAGCTTCGGGATGGCGCGGGCCACCCCCGCGACCCCCTCGCTGCGATCGCGCACCCAGAACAGGTCGACGGCCTGCAGGCGCACGCCCGCGGGCGGAAACGAGCCCGTCCTCGCGCGGAGCACGCCGCTCTCGTCGACGCCCGGGTCGTCGCTCGCGCGCGAGTGGATCTGCGCGGCGTGGACCTCGAGGCGCGAGGAGGCGAGCGCCGCCGTGATCGCCGCGAGCAAGCCGGGTCGATCCGGCGCGACAACGCAGAGCTCCGCGGCCTCCGGGTGGCGCGACGGCACGAGCGCGACCGAGACGCTGTTTTCTCCGCCCTCCTGCTGCCGCGCGAGCTCGGAGTGCGCCGCGATCGCGGCCGGGCTGTTCGCGAGGAGGTAGCGCTCGGGCATCGACGAGAGGTACCGGGCCAGGAAGTCCCGCTGCGCGCGGCGCTCCGCCTCGCTCGCGGCCGGGAGATCCTCGAGCGCGCCCACGGTGCCGCTGATCGCGCGGGCCATGCGCTGATCGTCGATGCCGAGCGGCCCGCCCTCCCCCCGCGCGCCGCGCAGGGCCGCGTCCGCCGAGAGGTAGAGCTCGTCGAGCATCCGCGCCTTCCACGACGTCATCGACGTGGGGCTCGTGGTCGACAGATCGGCGACCGTGAGCAGGTAGAGATCGCGCAGCCCCTCGCGGCCGTGCACCTCGTGGCAGAACTCCGAGATCGTCGCGGGGTCGTCGAGATCGCGCCGGGTCGCGATGAGGTACATCACGAGGTGCTTCAGGATGAGGTGGCACGCCTCGTCGATGTCCTCCGGGGGGAAGCCGAGCCGCGCCAGGATCTTGCGCGCCATCTCGGCGCCGCGCCGGCTGTGATCGGTGCCCCCGATCGCCTTGCCCACGTCGTGCAGGAGCGTGGCGAAGAACAGCATCGTCGGCCGCGTCGCCTCGGCGGCGAGCCGGCACGGGAGCCCGAACTCGGCCGCGAGCTCGCCCCGCACGAGCGCCGCCAGCCGATCGACCGCGGCGACCGAGTGCACGTCCACCGTGTACACGTGGTAGACGTCGTGGTGGACGCGCCCGACGACCGGCAAGAACTCGGGGATCATGGCGAGCAGGAGGCCGACGTCGTGCAGCTCGCGGACGACGGAGCCGCTCTGGAGCTCCGTCTCCTTGCACGTGGCGACGAGGGTCCGGAACAGCGCGGCGGCCTCGGGGCTCTCGCGGAGCGCCGCGCAGAACGCCGGGTCGCCGGCGGCGCGGACGATCGCCCCGCGCGCGTAGGGCAGGAGCGGGACGCCGCGCTCGACGGCCGCGGCGACGAGCCGCAGCGCGATCGGCGGATCGGTCCGGAGCAGATCCGGATCGCTCATCGTGATGCAGCCGTCGAAGAGGCGGATGCCGCCGCCGAGGTCCTCGTCGCGGCGGCGGCGCTTCGTGAGCGTCGGCGTGGCGCGCGAGACGATCATGTCGAGGGCCCGCGAGATGGTCCGGGCGCTCCGGTAGTAATCGCTCATCATCCGCTCGATCGCCTCGGGCGACACGGCGGGCTCGTCGGGCGGGGGCGCGCTCTTCGTGCCGCTCCCGGCCGCCTCGGCGGCCTTGTTGTAGCCGAGCACGCCCGCGCAGAGCTCCTGCTCGTCGAACGTCAGCCGGTCGGTCCTCCGCCCGGAGTGGGCGTGGAGGAGGTTGCGGATGCGCCAGAGCATCTCCGCGGCGTGGCGGATCTCCTCGGCCTCGCGGGCGACGAGCGCGCCGAAGCGGACAAGCGCGTCGAACTCGCCGACGCCGTAGCGCGCCTTCGCCGCCCAGCGGGCGACGTCGAGGTCGCGCAGCCCGCCCGCGCCGTTCTTCACGTCGGGCTCCAGCAGGTAGACCGAGCCGCCGAAGCGCTCGTGCCGCTGCGAGATCTCCTTCCCGAGCCGCTCGATGAAGCGGGGGAGCTCCGAGTGCGCGAAGAGGCCCGCGGCGGCGCGCTGCCACAGCGACTCGGACATCGACGCGTCGCCGACGACGTGCCGCCAGTCGAGCAGGCTCGTCGCGGTGGGCAGATCCTCGCGCGCGCTCTCGACGAGGTCGTCGATGGTGACGACCTGGTGCCCCACGGTGACCCCCATGTCCCAGAGCGGGTAGAGCAGCGCGTCCGCGATGGCGCTGGCGCGCTGGGCGTCGCGGGCGAGGATGCGCACGTCGAGGTCGCTCCGCAGCGCGACGGCGCCGCGGCCGTAGCCGCCGACCCCGGCGATGGCGACCGCGTCCCACGCGGCGCGGCTCGGGGAGCCGGACTCGCGCAGCAGGTGGAAGAGGCGCGCCAGGAGATCGTCGAGCAGGCGCGCGTGGCGCCGGCCGAGGGCGACCCCGAGCGCGGACGGATCCGCCGCCGGGGTGGGGCCGCTCGGCGCGGTGCGATCGAGCTCAGCGCGCTCGCGCGCGTAGGCGGCGCGGAGCTCGGCGAGCCCGCTGGGCCTGGACGTGGGGGAGAGGTCGACGCTCATGCGATGGGTTGTCGCTTTCTCAGGTGCCCGGGGCGCGGAAGGCGGTGACGTGCGCGTTCACCCTGACCGCGGTGAGGCCGGCGCCGCAGAGCCGAGGCGCCTCGCTCGCGGCCGAGAAGAGGAGCCCGCCGGGGCCGAGCTCGGCGGCGAGGCGGCGGGCGACCGCGTCGCCGGCGGGCTCCGCGAGGTACAGGAGGACGTTCTTGAAGAAGATGATCTGGAAGCCGCCGCTCGGCACGGCGTGGACCAGATCGCAGACCTCGAAGGATACGACGTCACGGAGCTTCTGGCCGACGTGCAGCGCGCCGCCCTTCTGCTCACAGTAGCGCTGAACGAAGGCCGGGGGGAGCTGGTCGGCGGCCTCGGCGGAGTAGGCGGCCTCGCGCGCCGCGTCGATCGCCGGGGCGGCGCGGTCGACCCCGAGCACGCTGAAGCGGCGGCCGGCGCTGGCGAGGACCATCCCCAGGGTATAGGCCTCCTCGCCGGTGCTGCAGCCGGCCGAGAGGCCGGCGATCGGGACGTCGGGCGGGATCCTGGGCAGCACCGCGGCGGCGATGGCCTCCCAGATGATCGGATCGCGGTAGAAGCGCGTCTCGCCGACGCGGAGGGCGCTGACGATGTCCTCGATGGCCTCCCTGTCCTCGCGCAGCCGCTCGGCGGCCGCGAGCGGGGACACGCCGTGGCGCGCGGCCACGGCGCTCAGGACGGCGAGGACGCGCTCGCGCACCCATCCCGGAGCGGCGAGGCTGCGGCCCAGGCCGAAGCGGCGCTCCAGCTCGGCGAGCGCGAGGTCGACGGCCCGCTCGGCGGAGCGCGCCGCAGGACCTCCTCCCGCTCTCGGCGATCTGGCCATGGAAGGGCGCCGCGTTCAGCCGAGGAAGCCGGCCTTCCTGGTCTGGGATCCCTTGCCGCCGCCGCCGTCGAGGGCGATGGCGAACACATCCTTCAGCGCGAGCACGAAGGTCTCGCCCTTGGTGCTGCGCGCCTTGAGGAGCCCGCCCACGCTGAGCACGGCGTCGATCTTTGTCACCGGGAGCGCCACGCCATCGTGGGCTGCGTAGAGCGTGAGCGCGCGCCCTTCGGGGAGCTCGGCCCAGCCGTCTTTGTCGGTCTTGGCCTCGGCCGTGTCGAGGGCTGCCTTGAGGAGGTCGTCGGTCATGACCAACGTTTCCGTCCCGCGCCCGGCCGCGTCAAGCGCGTGCTCGCCCTTACGGCAATGCAAGGCGATCGGCGTCCTGCGGGGCCCCCTCCGTGGTACCGTGCCGCGCCGATGTCGAGAAGGCCGCCCAGTCAGCCCCCCCGGAACGGGGCCGCCTCCGGGGCGCAGCCGGGGGTCGCGATGCCGCCGGGATGGGAGCCGGAGGATCATCTCTTCGTCGACGACATCAAGAAGTCGTTCGGGGCGACGAAGGTGCTGCTCGGCATCACCATGCACCTCCGGCGGACCGAGACGGCGGTGATCATCGGCGGATCGGGCGCGGGCAAGACCACGCTGCTCCGGCTGCTCATCGGCCTGGAGCGGCCGACCAGCGGGCACATCTGGGTCGACGGCGTGGATATGGGCGCGCTCGACGACTACGAGATGAACCGGATGCGCCAGCGGTTCGGCATGGTGTTCCAGTACGCGGCGCTGCTCGACTCGCTCACGATCTTCGACAACGTGGCGTTCCCGCTGCGCGAGCACCGGAAGCACATGTCGAAGAAGGACATCCGCGAGAAGGTCGTGGGGATGCTGAACTCGCTCGGCCTCGAGAACAAGGAGGACCGGATGCCGTCGGAGCTGTCCGGCGGGCAGCGCAAGCGCGTGGGTCTGGCGCGCGCGCTGATGCTCGAGCCCGAGATCCTGATCTACGACGAGCCGACAAGCGGGCTCGATCCGCTGACGAGCCGGATGGTCGACGATCTGATCGAGGAGACGCGGTCGCGCCACAAGGTGACGAGCGTGGTGATCTCGCACGACATGGCGAGCACGTTCCGCATCGCGCACAAGGCGTTCCTCGTCATCCAGGGGCAGGTCGTCGCGTCGGGGACGCCGGACGAGCTGGCGTCCGGCGACAACGAGCAGGCGCGCCAGTTCATCGCGGCGGCGGGGGTGGCGCCGGATCACATCTCCCGGGTGAACCGGCCGGCGCTGGCGGACAGCAAGAGCGGCGAGGGCGGCCGGGTGATCGAGTTCAGGAAGGCCGCGGAGTAGGGCGCGGCGCGGCCGGCTGCGGCGCGCGAGGCGCTGTCCGCTGCGATGCGCAAGGCGCTGCCGGCTGCGATGCACGAGGCGCTGCCGGCTGCGATGCACGAGGCGCTGTCCGCTGCGGCGGCGCCGCTACAGGCGGAGCACCGAGGCGCGGCGACCGCGGGGCGTCGTGGCTTCGTCGAACCGAGGCGCGTTGCGGGCGAGCCGCCCGCGGGCGTCGAAGATCACGAGCGTCCCGCGCCGTTGCCGCAGGCGCGCGAGGTAGTCGTCGAGCTGGGCGAGGCCTTCGCGGAGCGGGTCCTTCTGGCCCTCGCGCCACACCTTGAGCTCGAGCGCGCGCCGCTGGACGGCCCGGGAGCCGTCGGGCTTCTCGTAGGGGAAGCGGACGAGCAGATCGATGCGCCCGCGGCCGACGCCGTACTCGCGATCGATGAAGCCGCCGCCATTCACCGCGCGCTGCAGGAAGGCCATGAGGACGAGCTGCGGGGCGACCTCGGGGTACGGCATCCCGGAGGCGAGCACCTCGCCGTGCTCGTGCCAGAAGGCGGCGAACGCGCGGAGCAGGCGCCGGAAGGCGAGGCGGCCGTCGGGCAGGAGGAAGCGCTCGGGCGGGGCGTCGATCCGCTCCTCGGCCGACGAGGAGAGCACGCGGGCGATCACCTCGCGGTAGATGGGGTTCGCCACGCGCAGCGGCTTGCCCTGGGCCACGAGGCCGAGATCGCGGACGTAGGAGGCGTCGTCGTCGTACGTGTCGCCGCCGCCCTCGTACGTTCCCGCCAGCATGGGCTCGAGCACGCGCCGGGCGCGGGGCTCGGCGAGCTTGCTGACGAGCGAGTCGAGATGGGTGGCGCGCGCGAGGATGAGCCGCTCCTTGGCCTGCTCGACGTGCGCCCGGGTGATGGGCTCGCCGGGGGGGACGGCCATCTCCTCGACGATCTCGCTACCGAGCGCGTTGACCAGCCAGGGCTGGCCGGCCGTGAGCTCGAAGGCCCGGGCGAGCGCCGCGTCGACGAAGACCTGGCCGGTGTCCTCGGTGTGCTGGGCGTAGAGCGCGCGGAGCTCTTCCTCCGAGAAGTCTCCCAGTCGAAGCGACTTGAGCTTGATATTGAACGGGCTCGCGGTGCCGAGGCGCTCGGGATCGCCGCCGCTAGCGGCCTTGTAGTCGCGCACGTCGCGCAGGCCGCAGAGGATGACCGAGGCGGGGAAGTGCTCGGGACGGCTCGGGAAACCGGCGCGGAGCTGGCGCAGGACGCTGAGGAGGCCCTGGCCGCGCAGGGAGTCGATCTCGTCGAAGATGAGGGCGAGCGGGCGCGGGCAAGCGCGCGCCCAGCCGGTGAGCGCCGCGGAGAGGAGGCCCTCGTCGCCCTCGAGCGAGAACGGGGGCGGCTGGAGCTCGGGCGGGAGCGCGATCTGGGCCGCGCGCGTGAGCTCGCGCAGGATGGCGCGCTGGGCGGAGCCGTAGTCGTCGCCGGCGGCGCTGCCCTCCTCGCAGGAGAAGAGGACGGCGGCGTGGCGGCCCGAGGCGGTGAGCCGCTCGGCGACGGCGCGCAGGGTCGTGGTCTTGCCCGTCTGCCGGGGGGCGTGGACGACGAAAAAGCCCATCTGCTCGACGAGGCCCGGGGCCTCGGGCAGCCGGCTGTCCGCCGGGATCATGTAGTGCAGATCGGGGCGGCAGGGG